>CAMWNF010000084.1 GCA_947175535.1 uncultured Bacteroidales bacterium | reverse complement strand
GTGGGACCGTAGTCGCCGGTCACGAAGTTAAGATGAGGCACCCATAGAGTCCAAGAGAAGTGAGACTCGTCGCTCATGGCGACAGCCGCACCGTCGGCGTCACGGTTGTCAGAGGGTTTGTTTTCCATCTGGAACTGTGCCTCATAAGGCATATAGCTATAGACATGCTTGAGATACTGATATGTAGTCGTGCGCTTAGAGAACACTTCGTCGAGTGAAAGCTGGTCGTCGAGCTTCACTTCGAGGTAGTCGCTACACGAAGAGAGAGAAGCGGCAGCAGCTACAAGCGCGAGACAGAATATTTTGATTTTGTTCATAGTCGCGGAAATGATTAGAAGTTAACGTTAAGACCGACAGCAACTGTGCGCATCTGTGGGTATTTTTCGCCGTTGACTGACTCAAGCTCGGGGTCCCAGAGCTTGAATTTGCTGAAGGTGAGGAGATTGTTGCCGGTTACATAAAGGCGGACGTTTGAGATACCGGCTTTTGTGAACCACTTTTTGGGGAAAGTGTAGCCGAGTTCAGCGTTTTTGAGACGTATGAAGCTGCAATCGCGCTGCCAGAAGGTCGAAGCCTGCTGGTTGTTTTCAACCTTAGTTGTTGCGAGACGAGGATACATGGCGTTGGGGTCGGGATTGTCGAGAGTCCAACGGTTTTCAGCGACTTCAGCAAAAATCTGACCATTTAATTTCATGTCTGTGCCACCACTTCCCCAAAATGATGTACCACTGAGCATACGTGTGATATGACCTACACCCTGGAAGAATACTGAGAGATCGATACCTTTCCACTGAGCCGACACACCGAAACCGTAGCTGATTTCCGGTATCTGAGAGTAGCCGATGGCAACCATATCGTTAGAGTCGATGATGTTGTCACCGTTGATATCCTTATATTTGATATCACCAGGCTTAAGACCACTTTCAGAACCGAATGTCTGACGGGGGCTGTTGGCGATGTCTTCTTCAGACTCGAAGAGACCGAGAGCGACGAGACCACGGTCCTGAAGATAGGGGAAGCCTGCCTGTGAGAGGTAACCCCAGACGGGAGTAGGTTTGTCATCGTAGACCTTGCGGTTGCGGTTGTAAGTGAATGTTCCGCGAGCCGATACGAACCAGTCGCCGAACTGCTTGTTGAATTCAGCTGTCATGTCGATACCCTGATTACGCATGCGACCGAGGTTGACATACTGCTTGACGTTGTTACCTACGACTGTCGGCACTGACTCCTGAAGAATGTAGATACCCGAACGTTTTTCGTAGAAGTAGTCAGCGTTGATGCTGAGGGCAGAGTTGAAGAATTTGAGTTCGACACCGATATTCTTCTTTGTAGCCTTTTCCCATGACACATTATCGTTGCCGGGAATACCGGTAGCGATACCGATTGTGCGGACATTGCCATGGGTAGGAGTGGTACCCCAGTTGAAGCCGTGGCTGTTAATCATCGTGGTGTTGAACGCGAAACGACGGTTACCACCAATCTGGTCATTACCGATTTCACCGTAAGAAGCCTTGAATTTCAAGAGGTTGATAACGGGGGTGAGGGGTTCCCAGAATTTTTCGTTAGAGATGATATAACCGAGAGCGTAAGAAGGGAAGAAACCGAAACGTTTTTTCGGCGAGAAGTTTTCGGAACCGTTGTAACCGAAGTTGAATTCGGCGAAGTAACGGTTGTCATAGTTATAAGTCGCACGACCTGCGATACCGGTGTTCTTGTTGGGGAACGCCGAGATGTAATCGTCAGCCCAGTTATTGGTGTAGCTGCGCATGTTGAAGTTGAACATGGCGCTTACGAAGTGAACGCGGTCGAAAGTGCGGTCATATGTCACAGAAGCCTCGAGAGCTGTGCTTCGGTTGCTCCAGATTGACTTGCCGAGAGTCATGTAGTCGCTACTGCCGGGGTTCTTGAGGGTGAGGATGAGTTCGCCGTCTTCGTCGCGACCGGTAGCATAGTAACCGGCGGGCGATTTCTTGCGGTCGAGGGTTGTGCCGGTAGCGGCATCCCACGCGAATTTGATGTTGGCTTTAAGACCGGGAGTGACGAAGTCAGAGAAGTCCTGAGTCAGCGAGATGAGAGACTGAGAGGTATTTGAGAAGTCCTGTGAGTAACCGGTGTAGTTCATCAACCACCATGGGTTGTCGCCGTTCTGCGGAATTGCGAGAGTGCCGTCGGAGAACTCAAGCGGAGTGCCGATAGGTGACATACGCATAGTCTTCCAATAGAGGTCTGAGAGCGACGCTCCGGGACGGTTTTTGGTCGAATAGAGGTTGGCAAGCGAAAGACTGAGTTCGGTCGACTTGGTGATGTTGATATCGACGTTTGCGCGGAAGTTATATTTGGTGTAGCGCATGCTTGCGTCGTAAGTGTCGGATTTCTGAACATTGAGGATTGAACCTTCGGTGTAGAACGAACCGCCGACGTAGTAGCGCACCGAGGGAGTACCACCGCTGACGCTGACATTGACACGTGTGGTCGAAGCGTGGTCCTTGAACATCGAGTGAACCCAGTCGACGTTAGGATAGAGATCGGGATCTGTGCCGTTGAGGTACATTTCTTTCTCGTATGGCTGAATCTTAATTTCCCCATCTGGACCAGCGAGATTGATGTCGTTGTAGAAGTCAATCCACTGTTCGGCGTTAGCCATGTCAGGGACTTTGACAGGGTTGGTGAAGCCGTATTCCACTTTGGCACTCACTTTGGGTTTAGACTCGGCACCGCGTTTGGTGGTGATGAGGACGATACCGTTTGCACCGCGCACACCGTAGAGGGCGGTTGCGGTCGCGTCTTTAAGGATAGAGAACGACTGGATGTCTTCGGGGTCTACGAGGTCCATCGAGCGTTCGATACCGTCGACGAGGATAAGCGGGCGGTTATTGGCACCGAAAGACGAGATACCGCGAATCCAGAAGTCGGCACCTGCGCCCGGCTCAGCGTTACGCTGCATCACGACCGCACCGGCAATCTTACCTGCGATAGCAGAAGAAAGGTTGCCGACGGGCACCTTGAGTTCGTCGGCGTTGATGCCTGAAATCGCACCGATGACCGATTCTTTTTTCTGAGAACCGAAAGCCACTTTCACAACTTCGTCGAGCATCTCGCTCTGGGGGTGAAGGGCAATCGAGTAGGTGTCCGGCTTGCCGGCAACGATTTCGCCGGGCTGATAGCCGAGGAAAGTGACTTCGAGTTTGCTTCCGTTGGGCACATCGATAGTGTAGGCACCGTCGATGTCTGTTACGACGCCCTTGGAGCTACCCGAAAGTTTGATGAAGGCACCGGGGATGCCTTCTCCCAGTTCGTCGAGAATGGTACCGGAAACCTTGACGGTCGGACCGGAAACCTTGCTTGTCGCTGCCTGGGGTTCAGGAGCATCGGCGGCATATGCATTGCCTAAAGAGAGGCAAAGCACGGCGACGAGGCTCCATAACTTAAAAAAGCACTGACGTTTTTGCATAAGATTTTTTAGTTTGATAGATTTTAAGTAGGTATTAAATTTTTATCATCTTGTTAAGGTGAGAAGAGCAGCTGTTGAGGATTGAGTAGTTTCTGTTTTGTAAAGTGCAAAAGTTTTAACGGTGAATAATAGGATTTATTTGAAATAGGACTGATATTTTTCGGCGAGTTCCCGACCGACGGCGACAGGTTGCTCGCCCGACACGACCGGATAGGTCTTGTGGTCGCGGGTCCACTGTTCTTCCCAATCGGTGATATAGTCGTAGTATGCCTTGGAGTCGTAAGGCTTGCCGGCTTCTGCCGCAGCGATGACGGCGTCGGTGAACGAGCGCCAGCGGTGACCGTAGAAGTCGTTAGTCAGACCTGCCCATCCACGGTTTGCATAGTCGTTGAGCTGGGTGGCTTTCTGTCCCCAGACCGTGAGGATGCCGCGGGCATTTTCTTCGTAATAGTCTTTTTCTTCGGGGGTGACGCCGAAGTCGCGGGCGTCGGCAATCCATTTGCCGAGCGAGAAAGTCTGGTTGGTGGCAAGGAGGCGGTCAGAGTCGGCGATAAGTTCGTCGATGCGCGAAGCCCAGAGCTTCATTGCGTCGATGTCGCCGGCGTTATATGCGGCTGTGAACTGCTCGCGGAAGTCGGAGAAAAGGTTGCCGAGAGCCTGACGGCCTACGTTGACGACGTCGAAGTTATGACCGGGATTGGCGGGGTCGACTTCGGCGGCGAGGAGGGTCTGCCAGACTGACCAGAGGGTATTGTTATCGTAGAAATAGTCAGGATAGGTGTTCCAGCTGTCGGTGCCGACAAGCATGGGACGTGCATTTATGAGCACTGCCTGTCCGCAGGTAGCGCCGGAGGTGTAGATGCTGTCGTGGAGTGTGCGCCATGCCGAGATGACGAGGGGGTCATCGGCTCCGCCGCGCGAACGCGCCCATTGGTCGACCCAGACGTCAGTGCCGGGGAAGTCAGACCAGGCTTTGTCGAAGACGAGTTCGTACATGTGGGGGTTGACGTCGAGACCTTCGAGCGTGAGACCTACACCGGTGAGGTTCTTGCCTCCGTCGGTCATCACGCTGTCGATGCGGGCGTCGGTCTGATTGATGTCGCCGGCGAGCATGGTGTTGCCGCCGAAGTTGCCGAGGTAGCACCATATATAAGGTGCGCCGTAGTAGCGGTCGGTCTGACGCCATATCTCGGTGTTGTCGCAATAGTAGTCGAGGAGTATAAGTTTACCGTCGGGCACGGCGGTGAGGAAGGCTTCGATGCGGGGCTGCGTCCATTTGTCTTTGGAGTGGTAGAACATCCATGTCATCTGGAGCCATGTCGCTTCGGGGTCGATTTCGGCAATCGAGCCGTAGATGCGCTTGGAGACTTCTGAGAGGAACTGTTCGTTCCAGTCGGGAGAGTCGACTTCGTTGAAGGGGTCGATGCCATAGATGTGGTCTGTGCCATACATCTCGGTCTGCTTCTGAAGGAATTTTTTCTGGATTACGCCATAGAGCGAGTCCATCGGCTCGATGAAGTGGCTGCGGTATTGGTCATCGTAGCCGCCCCACTGGCTCATCTGATGGATGCGGGCGTCGGGGTAGATGTCTTTGAGTTCGCCGGGCACATGACCTGAGAACGCCGGGAGCACGGGAGTCATGTCGAACTCGCGTTCGCGCTCGAGAATCTTTTTCTGAAGTTCTGCCTGGTCTTCGAGCCATGACATCGGCAGGGGCGATTGCCAATAGTCGACGTTCGACATTCGGTGCCAGGGCAGCTGGGCGGGACCGGTGAAGTAGTTGCGGATTTGCTCGTCGGTGAGTCCCATTTCGCGCCACACTTCATACCATACCGCTTCCTGACCCGTGATGGCGAGGGGCATTGTTACGCCGTTAAGCGCCATCCAGTCAATCATGCGCTCCCAGTCTGCCCATTTCCAGTAAGGCATCGAGTAGCCGTAGGTGCAATAATTGAGGAAGAAACGGTTGTCGACCTTCGCTTCGGCTTCGACTCGCGAAGGCACCATCGGAAGCACTTCCGGCATGATGACCGAGTCAGCGGCATACCACGACACGCGGGCGTCGCAGTAGTTCTTCAGATAGTGGTTGAGACCGACGGCAAGGGAGTTGTTGTTATTGCCGGTGATTACAATCTTACCGTCGACAGACTCGAGGGCGAAACGGTCGGTGCCGGTCGAATCGGGTTCTACAACAAAAACAAATGAATCAGCATGTTGGGGGAAAAGTCGCTGTGCCATGCGTGCAACTGGGCTGTCATCGCGATGAGCCGACGTACACGATGTAAGAGTCACAAAAAGAGCGATAAAAATTTTAAAAAAGGATGTATATTTCATGAAATAATTACTTTTTCGAGGCACATTTTTTCGCCGCCGAAATGCATTGGTTTGAATATTCGATACAAATTAAAGGAAATTAAATGGAACGAGCAAACATTTTAACATAATTCTCGCGATGCACGATGGGCAATTCACGGTCTCGCGCGGAGGCGCAGAGGAAGAATTTTTATGGGTATTGCGGAGGGGTGCACAGTCCCTATTGACGGGGAGATGTCAAAGGAAGTGCTGAAATGGAGCCTATTATGGGGCGAATTGAATCAAAGCGCGGGGACGCGATAAGATTTTTTATTTTTTGAATGAATTCTTCGCTTCGAGTTGACGAAATGTTACGCAATATATATCCAACTACGATAAGACCGCCCGATATATCATTGCGCTGCGAGGCTGACATTCCTTTAATATGTCCGGGCTTTATAGATTTCGAAAAATGATAGTCGAAGAGATTATGACCGTGTGCACAGACATTACGAAGCATCCTCACTGCCTGCATCTGGCTTGAAAACACCGCAAGGTTTGTAATCGAATATCTTGCGGCAACCATCTCTCTTAGATTTTCATCAAGCATATTATCAAAAAGATAAAGCATTTCTCCGAAAGTCATGTATTCGAGAGTTTTCCACGCCGGGGCATATTTATCGGACGGATATTTCGCATGATGGCGGCGCAGAGCTTCGTTTCTCCTTAGGTTATCATAGCGAAGAGGCAGTTCTTCAATAAAGCGTTCCGACATAACAGTCCGGTCTGAAAACCAAACGGGCTTGTCAGCATAGTGGTTTGACACATGGTAGATGATATTCGTGCGCAGATTGACCTCTATGCGGTGAAGATAGGGAACTACAATATTACGCAGGTCATTATCAAAATAATATAGCGCGACGGCATCTTCAAACTTCGCGCCGGCTTTGAACTGATGATTGCGTTTTTGTTTTACGGGATATGACTTCTCAAACGGGAACCAATAGAAACCTAAACGATAATATCCAATATCCAGAAGGATTTCTTTCGCTTTGGCTTCATCGTTTATTATCAGTCCGCGTTCGCGCAATATGGCGATTTGTCGGTCAACTGTGGTCGCCTTTTTCTGTTGCATCATTTGTAATAAAACGGGAGCGACGCAAGCGACGCTCCCCGGTCTTCCTTTTTATAGTGCAAGTCTGCTGCTTGTGCAGATGCTGGCACTTTTGGAATGCAAAGTTACTATATTAACGATTGATATGCAATTTATATATGCGCCACTGGCGTTAAAGTTAGTTAACAATTCACGATTGTTGTACCGAGGAATGTCTGAAGGACATCGTATATCGTAGCCGAGGGCAACGGCGCTGTCGTTGCCCTCGGGTTTTGATATGTGTGCAGTCGTGTCTGGAGGACACGCCGAGTTCAATTTTGTGTGTCTTTCAGACACAACCATTGTTGTTTTGGAATCCGGGGGCATCTCGCCTTGCGGCTCAATGCCCCCGGTTATTAGATTTGAATGCCTTTCAGGCATTGTTCTTTTTGTTTCATCGCCCTCGGCTATTATATTCGAATGCCTTTCAGGCATTATATGATCAGTGGAGATTACGGGGCTTTGCTCGTCTTGGGGGGGCGGTGTTATTTGTCGGAGTAGTGACCTTTGAGTGAGATGACCGTCACGACTATCACGTCGTCATCTATGCGGTAAATCATGCGTGAGCCTTTGTCGATGCGACGGCTCCAATATCCCGCCAAATCACCTTTCAACTGTTCGACTTGACCGGTGCCTGTTGTAGGATGTTGACGGAGTTCTTCAAATAGGTTTAAAATCTTATTAAAAGTTTTCTTCTGACCCGATTTTTGCCAATATTTTAAATCGCTCTCCGCTTCGTCAGTCAGCGTAAGTATATACTTCATACTCCTAATAATTTACGGAGTTCATCCATTGAGTAGGCTTTGTATCTACCAGCTTTGACATCTTCTATTCCTCGCTTGACTGATGCCATGTTGGCGGGGTCGTCAAACCATGGGTCGCCGGATGGCGAGGGATTCTCGCTGACTTCTATATTAACGGAGTTTGCTTTCGCAATCAGAATTGTCTCGATGTAGTTCTTCAGGCTTTTCCCTTGCGAAACAGCCATCATAGAGAGTTTTTTCAGAATATCTTCAGGTAAATCAATATTTTTACGTTTGATATTTAATGCTGTAGCCATAGTATTCGTTATTTTTTACAAAGATATATAATATATATTATATACACAAATAATAAGCTATTGTTCTCGAGCGGTGAAATGGGGGATGTCTGGAAGACATCGTATATCGTAGCCGAGGGCAACGGCGTTGTCGTTGCCCTCGGGTTTGGGTTTGCGGATTGTCGTGTCTGGAAGACACGCCGAGTTCGATTTGGTGTGTCTTTCAGACACATTCTTGGTTGTTTTGGAATCCGGGGGCATCTCGCCTTGCGGCTCAATGCCCCCGGTTATTAGATTTGAATGCCTTTCAGGCATTTTTCCCCACAAAGGATTGCGGGGTTAAAGATGGTTGAACCGTCCCACCGGGCGGTTTTTGAGGGATAGTAGAAAAAATGACGGGCGGCCCGGTTGGGTCGCCCGTCGGTTTTATCGCGGGGGTTAAGCCGCGTTTGAGGTTATCTGCAATTATTTGCGGATGTATTCTTTAGTTACTTTGTCGCCGCGACGAACGATGTAAACACCGTTTTCGGGGTTAGCAACCTGTACGCCCTGGAGGTTGTAGTAAACTGCGGGAGCAGCTTCAACAGCAGCGTCGAAGAGACCAGAAGGATCAGAAGGAGCATCTACACCAAGAGCTTCGAAATCATTGAGGATGGGATATCCTTTGTAAACCTTAGTAGCGCTGAAGGCTGTCCATTTCTGAACGGCTGCGATAAGAGATGCTTTGGTTTCTTCTGTTGCTACCTTAACAGTGCCTTCTGCTTTAATACCAGTTCCAAATGCAGCTTCTGCACCTGTGTTGAAGGCGATTACTTCGTCAACTGTGACTGCGGGGGTCTTATCAGTAGATGCAACGAGGGTAGCACCTTCGCATACAGTACCTGCTACATAAACATTAGTCAACTCTAAAGCGTTGCGCAGACGACCTACAATACCTGCTGTCTGAGCTGCTTTACCTGATTCGATATCAACATTCACAAAGCAGTTTGTGAGTTCGATTGTTCCTGATCCGCCAGTCGTACCGAACATACCGCCGGTGTAGTTGCCAGCACCGCTTACAGTACCTTCAACGAAAACGTTTTCAACCTTAAGACCGGCATTGTCGTGACCACCGTAAGCACCGAGGATACCGGCACCCTGATTTTTCATTGTGACAGTTGCGTTGACAACACCGAGGTTTGAGATAGAACCCTGGGGAACACCGAAGATTGATGCTGAGTAGTAGGGTGTAGTAGGATCGCCTTCTGTGAGTGATGCGGGTTCAGCAGGAGCGAAGTTCTTGATAACATGGTTCTTGCCATCATAGTGGATGATTGCCTTGTAAGCACCGTTCCAACCTGCGATGGGGTCGTAGAGGTCAACTTCCGCCATGTCGATGTCAGCAGTCTGTACGAAATAGTATGTGCCACCGTTTACACCGTCAACAACAGTGTATGCGTTGCAAAGATCTTCTTTGGTAGCAATCTGATAAGGATCTGTTTCTGTACCTGAGCCTTTGAGTGCGGGTTCTTCAGGTGCTTCTTCTCCAAGAGCTTCGAAAGCCTTGAGGACGGGGTAACCAGCGAAGAGTTTATCAGCGCTGAAAGCTTCCCATTTCTGAACTGTTGCGATAAGAGCTGCTTCGGTTTCTTCTGTTGCTACCTTAACAGTGCCTTCTGCTTTAATACCAGTTCCAAATGCAGCTTCTGCACCTGTGTTGAAGGCGATTACTTCGTCAACTGTGACTGCGGGGGTCTTATCAGTAGATGCAACGAGGGTAGCACCTTCGCATACAGTACCTGCTACATAAACATTAGTCAACTCTAAAGCGTTGCGCAGACGACCTACAATACCTGCTGTCTGAGCTGCTTTACCTGATTCGATATCAACATTCACAAAGCAGTTTGTGAGTTCGATTGTTCCTGATCCGCCAGTCGTACCGAACATACCGCCGGTGTAGTTGCCAGCACCGCTTACAGTACCTTCAACGAAAACGTTTTCAACCTTAAGACCGGCATTGTCGTGACCACCGTAAGCACCGAGGATACCGGCACCCTGATTTTTCATTGTGACAGTTGCGTTGACAACACCGAGGTTTGAGATAGAACCCTGGGGAACACCGAAGATTGATGCTGAGTAGTAGGGTGTAGTAGGATCGCCTTCTGTGAGTGATGCGGGTTCAGCAGGAGCGAAGTTCTTGATAACATGGTTCTTGCCATCATAGTGGATGATTGCCTTGTAAGCACCGTTCCAACCTGCGATGGGGTCGTAGAGGTCAACTTCCGCCATGTCGATGTCAGCAGTCTGTACGAAATAGTATGTGCCACCGTTTACACCGTCAACATATTTCCAAGCGTTGCAGAGAGCTTCTTTGCTGTCGATGATGTAGGGAGATGTTTCAGTACCTTCGCCAGAGAGAGCGTATTCGAGTGCGGGATAGCCATCAACTGTTTCCGTCTTACTGAATGCAGCCCAGCCCTGAACTTTTTCGATGCCGGCAGCTTTATCAGCTGCTGTGTTAGCCATAGTAATGGTTCCTTCAGGAGTACCAACACCAACTGCATTATCAACACCTGTATTGAAAGCAACAACGCCGTCAGCAGCTAATGAACCTTTAATTTGACCTGCAACGAGACCAACAGTTCCACCTACGCCCGCAACAGTACCAGCCACATAGCAACTTTCCATAGTCATGGCGTTGTTGCTATTTACGCGACCAACGATACCGCCCTGAAGACCACCGGTACCGGAATATTCTACAATTGCGAAGCAGTTCTTCATTTCAACGTCAGAACCAGTAGTACCGAACATACCGCCTGTGTTGTAGTTACCAGCTTTGATTTTACCGGTTACATACACATTTTCTACGTAAGTTGTTTTGTAGTCTTGATCAACAACGCTGCCGTGTCCGACATATGCACCGAGAATGCCGGCAGTTTTATCAATGCCTTTCATGTCAACGTCTGCATCAACGACACCGAGGTTCATGACTTTACCAGTGAGGACACCGAAAATTGAACCATTGTAGTAACCTTGAGCGCCACCGTCAGCTACATACTCGGGAGCGAAGTTTTTGATAACGTGGTTGCGACCGTCGTAAACGATAGAGTTTGTATAGTCGCCATAAGTACCATTAACTGCTAAGTAGTTCTTAACGCCAGCCATATCGATGTCAGCAGTCTGAACGAAATAGACTGTTGTACCGGGAGCCGCAAGAACTTTCGAGCAAGCGTTAGTAAGATCGTCGGCAGTTGCAATCTGATAAGGGTCTGTAGCTGTACCAGAACCTGCGATTTCTGCAAAAGCAGAGAACGGAGCGGCAACAAGAGCTACGAGAGCCAAATTGCGTAAAGTTTTGTTCATAAGAGTTTTGTTTAGAATTAGTAAATGTTTATATGGTATATAGTTTATACGCTCGGTTGTATAGTTGTGGCAAATATACGATTAAAAAGTGGGATAAAACAAATTTTTAACAAAAAAAATATGTAGAAAGTAAAAAAATTGAGGAAATGCGGGGGGGGTTATTCGGCGGCAGGGGCGGAGGAGCCGTATAGTTCGATGCGTTCGAGAGCAATGTTAA
>CAMWNF010000083.1 GCA_947175535.1 uncultured Bacteroidales bacterium | reverse complement strand
CGGTCGCAGATAATTCCCGAGAAAAAGGAGTGTCTGCCCCCACCTTCGACTATGGCGCATACATTGCCGGTAAGCCTTATCTTTTCCATATCCATCCTGACGGTTCCCTGTCCTTCTTACCCCTTAAATAAAGCCTTACCACACTTTTTATGATTGTCGCAAGACTTTTTTTCTTAATCGCTGCAGTAATCGCACTGTGTGGTTGTTCGCGAGAAAAGGCAACGGATATTCGCATTGATGGTTTAGTTAATGACGTTCCGGGGCAGATTGGTATTGCGGTTATTACCTCTGACGGCGATACTCTGACGGTCAATAATTCTGATGATTACCCTCTGATGAGTGTATTCAAGCTGCATGAGACACTTGCGATTGCCCATGCACTCGGCATTGATAATCAAACTTTTGACTCCATTCTAAATATCCGTCGTGAAGAACTATCGACTGATACATGGAGTCCGATGCTGAAAGATTATCCATCGGGTGACATAGATATTTCGGTCGCCGACCTTGTAAAATATTCATTGCTCGAAAGCGACAACAACGCGAGCAATCTGCTGTTTGAGCATATTGCGTCGACCGAACAGACCGATTCGTTCATCCATGCTCTCCCCGGCATGCCGCAGAATTTCAAAATCAGATATACCGAGCGACAGATGCAGGCGGACCATGCAAAGGCATATGAAAACCGTACATCTCCGCTCGCATGTGCCGTGCTCATTGACAAAGTTATAAGCGACAGCCTTGTCGGAAGAGAGATGCAGGACTCAATTATATCATGGCTCGGTGATTGTAAAAGCGCACCGAACCGCATGTCGGCTGCTGTCGCGCAATTTCCCGACGCACGGCTTTATCACCGCACGGGCAGCGGTTATGTCAACGAACGCGGAGAAATAGTTGCAATCAACGATGTCGGAGTGATAGTCATGCCTGACGGACGCAAAATAGCCATTGCCGTACTCATAAAGGATTTTACCGGTGAGCAATGTCAGGCAGATTCAACCATCGCCGCCGTAACAACAAAAATACTTGACCGATTTGCCAACAAGGATGGAAATTAAAATCAGACACGCCTCTGAAGCCGACATCGAACATATAATGCCGGTCTATGACTCTGCCCGCGCGTTCATGCGGCGCAACGGCAATATAACGCAGTGGGGCAACGGCTACCCGTCGCGCGAACAGATTTTGACTGATATTCGCGCGGGAGTGTGCTATGTCGGAGTCGACAGCGACGGACGGATTGCAATGGTGTTCGCCTTTATACACGGCAACGACCCGACATACACGCATATCGAGGACGGTAGCTGGCTCAACGACCGACCCTATGCGACTATCCACCGTATCGCCTCGTCGGGACTATACGGCGGAATGTTAAGGCACTGCACCGATTTTTGTTTCAGTCAAATCGATAATCTGCGTATCGACACCCACGCCGACAACCGACCGATGCAGGACGCCCTCGCCCGTCTCGGCTTCACACGTTGCGGGATAATCTATATTGCTGATGGCACACCCCGCACAGCCTATCAGAAATATCAGGGAATCCAGTAATAAGGCTTTTTCTTGCGGTGTTCGGTCACCCAAGACCTCATTTCGTCAATCGACGAAACTCTGTCGGCAATAACTGCCTCGTAATACTCAACTCCGTGCCAGTCACAATCATCAGGCGTCTCAAACTTTAAGCGCAGTATTGTCTCACGCTGCTCCGGTGTCATTATTTCTACTATACGGTCTGCCATACGCTCGAAATAGCCGTCATATTCCGTGCCCGCCTCAATATGAATGACGTCGAACTGCCATATTTCTCCCTCAAAATTATAAAGTATGTGCCATGCGACGCAGTGTTCGTCAGTGTGTAGCCCGTTAATACACCGAATTTCCGTAACATTCTTATTTGCTGCCATCTTAGCGGCTATCGCAAAACTGCTTCCGATAGTGATATTTTTTGAATAGACATGTAAATCGATGTCGCGGTGAGACGCAAGCAACCCCATTCTCAACGACCCGACAAGGTTGACCCGGCAACCTTCCGACAGCCATATATCGGCTATACCTGATTTCTCCAACACTCGTCGCGCCCTCTGCTGACACCTCGCCGACCGTTCAATAATTTCCTCTTTCATATTAATTGCGATTTGATAAATCCGCGAAGATACGACATATAATCCTAATTTTTACTATCTTTACAACAGAATATAAATAACGTTATCTTATGGCTATAAAGGTTAGTGTGAGTTATGTGCCGGTGATTAATTTCTCGATGCAGCAGAATCATGTCCCGGTGATTCGTGAAATCATTCTGAAAAACGACGGCGAAGAGGAGTTGACAGACCTATCAATTTCACTGGAGTCAGATCCCGCATTTGCAGAACCGACAACACTGCATGTCGACGCTATAGTGTCGGGCAGCGAAGTGCGTCTGACGACTGTCCCCGTCAGAATTTCCGCCACATATCTTTCAAACCTTACCGAACGCGTCGAAGGTCATATCAAAGTGACGGTCAAGAGCAATGATGAAATTCTGTTTTCGGAAAGTTACGAAATAGCTGTGCTGGCGTTCGACCAATGGGGCGGCATTGCCGTGCTACCTGAGATGCTCGCCGCATTCGTCACTCCCAATCAGCCCGAGATAATGGCGATTGTCAAACGGGCGTCCGAGATACTTGGCTCCTGGACCGACTCGTCGGCTATGGACGAATACCAGACCCGCGACCCCAATCGCGTCAAAAAACAGATGGCGGCTATATACGAAGCGATTGCAGAGCGGAAGATAGCCTACTGCTCGGTGCCCGCAAGTTTCGAGGAATACGGTCAGCGCATAAGATTATACGGCGATATTCTTTCCAATAAATTGGGAAATTGTCTGGACATGACGCTGCTCTACGCCGGCTGTCTCGAGGCGGTCGGCATCCATCCTTTGATTGTTCTGACGAGGGGACACGCATTTGCCGGTGGTTGGCTGATACCGGATTCATTTCCTGACAGCGTCAACGACGACGTGTCACTGCTGACCAAACGCACTGCCGACGGAATAAACGAGATTTTGCTTGTCGAAACGACATGTATGAACGAGGGAAAGAGTATCTCCTTCGATACGGCGGTTGATGCCGCAAACGACAAATTGAATAATCCCGACGATTTCATTCTCTTCATTGACGTTCTCCGTGCACGAAACGCTCAAATCAGACCACTACCGCGGAGAGTTGTCCGTGACGGAGTATATGAAATCGAAGAGGAGAGCATTCAGGACCGTCCCAACGAGGCACCAAAGGCGCTATCCGCCACCGATATACTCACAAACGTTGACCGCGTAGATGTCGGTAAACAGACCATCTGGGAACGCAAGCTCCTCGACCTCTCGCTCCGCAACAGTCTGCTCAACACGCGCATTACAAAAAACACGCTGCAACTCATCTCCGTAAAGATAAACGAACTCGAGGATGCTCTCGCTGACGGCGAAGAGTTCCAGATATTCGCCAAACCCAATGACTGGGACAATCCTCTTTTAAGTGCGGGCATCTATCAGTCAATCAACGCTAAAGACCCTATAATTGATTTAGTTGAGGGAGAATTCAAACAGAAAAGACTCCGTTCCTATCTCGACGAGGAAGCTTTACAACGGTCGTTGACCCATCTTTATCGGACGTCACGTCTGTCACTGGAAGAAAACGGAGCAAACACGCTATATCTCGCCCTGGGTCTGCTGAAATGGTTCGAAACGCCGTCGAGCACACGCCCGCGCTTCGCCCCAATTCTGCTTCTGCCGATAGAAATCATAAGAAAATCGGCGGCCAAAGGCTACGTTATCCGCACCCGCGACGAAGAAACCATGCTCAACATCACCCTGCAGGAAATGTTGAGGCAATATTTCGGCATTTCCATCAAAATCGACCCTCTGCCTCGCGATGAAAAAGGCATTGATGTTCCGAAAGTGTTGAACATCATCCGCAGGGCGATAATGTCGCAGACCGGGTGGGACGTCGAGGAGCAGGCAATCATCGGAAACTTCTCGTTCAGCAAGTTTATAATGTGGAACGACATCCACAACAACGCCGACAAACTCGCACGCAACAAAGTCGTGGCAAGTCTTATTTCAGGAAAATTGGAATGGCAGCCCGAATCCTGTTCGATGGAAAATATCGACCTTGACGAAGAATTCCCCGCCGGAGCTGTTGCGTTGCCAATCAGTGCCGACTCGTCACAGTTCGAGGCAATTTGCGCTGCGGTCGACAATAAAAGCTTCATTCTTCACGGTCCTCCCGGAACAGGTAAGTCACAGACCATCACCAATATAATTGCCAATGCGCTCTACAACGGCAAAAAGGTGCTGTTTGTGGCAGAAAAGATGGCTGCACTCCAGGTCGTGCAGCGACGTCTTGAATCAATCGGGCTCGCGCCGTTCTGTCTGGAGATGCACTCCAACAAGACGAAGAAATCGAGCGTCCTCGAACAGCTCAAACGCACAACCGAGGTCGTAAAACGGAAATCAAGCGAGAAATTCCGCGCCGAAGCCGAACAAATCAACGCTCTGCGTCGCGAGCTTAACGACTATGTCCATACATTGCATAAAATCTACCCCGCAGGACTGTCGCTTTATGACTGCTTCGCCGGTTATGCAAGTTCGGGGTACGACGGCAAGACGGCAAATGTAGCCCAAACGACTCTTGCCGAAACAACCCCCGCCTCTAAAACAGAGGCAGACATCGCTGTTTCTGAATATCAGACAATCTGCAATCACTGCGGACTGCCCGGTGAGCATCCGTTGGCTGGCATCGGTCTGACTGCATATTCATCGTCCGCAAAAGGCGATGCTAAGCAGCATCTTGAAAACCTTTCTCGCAATCTGAAACAACTCCTTGACACACTCCCGTCACTTTCGGCCGTACTTAAATTCGACCCGTCAGCACTATCATCCGGACAGATACAGTCTCTTAAAGAAATTGCCACAGTCCTGATGACTGCCGATGCAATCCCTGTCGAATTGCTGAAAACTGCTCACCAGCAGGAATTATTCTCACGCATCGACGAGGCTGTCAAAACAGGGCTCGAAAGAGACGAAATCTGCGCCAAATTGTTGAGTGACTTCGACCGACAGATTTTGACATGCGACACTGCGGCATGGGAAAATCAATGGAACGCAAGTCTTTCGAAATGGTGGTTGCCGCGCTTTTTGAGTCAGCGCAAAATACGCTCACGCCTAAAAGCACTGTCCAAAACCAAACGTCGTCTGACTAACGATGAAATATCCCGACTGTTCCCGTCGCTCGACAGATATCATGAAGATAAGACAAAAATCACAGACTTCACGCGCCAGCTCGGTTCGTATTTCGGTCTTATGTGGAGCAATGAAAATCCTGATTGGAACGCTGTCACAGAAGCTTCTAAAAACGTCAGCACACTTTACAGGAACATTGGTCCGCTCACGCGTGACATCGCCAAGACAACCGAATTCCGAAAGAATCTTTGTGACAGCCTTGAATGCGGACCGGGTGCTTTCCGCGATATGTACGGAGATAAATTGCGCAGTTTCCTCGACGTAATAGCCGCAGTAAGTGCTGAAAGCCATTATATCTGTGATTTGCTTGCCACACAGACGCTTGCCGACCACAGCGAATATTCTGTCGATGAACAGCTCGCCATCGTAAACCGCTGGCTTGAAAATCTCGACTTGCTCCATGACCGCGTCACATACAACGCTATGCGCCGGAAACTGGAGGACTTGGGCTTTGGCGGCATTGTCAGCATGGTCGAGGACGGAAAAGTTCCCGTCGCTCTGATAACGGGCTTCTATAAAAATAGTTTCTACAAGTCATACGCCGAGTATATCCTCGACCGTGAGCCGATGATGAATGAATTTCACGGTATGCTGTTCGAAGAGAAAGTCGAACGATTCAAATCGCTTATCAGTGAATTCGAACGCCTGACCCGCGACGAACTTTATGCGAAACTCGCCGCAGGTCTCCCTGCTCTGCAGAAAGAAGCGGCGCAGAGTTCGGAAGTCGGCATACTGCAGCGCAACATACGCAACGGTGGTCGCGGCACATCTATCAGAAAACTTTTCGACCAGATTCCCGACCTGCTGACGAGAATGTGTCCGTGCATGCTGATGAGTCCGATTTCGGTAGCGCAGTACATCGACGCCGGCGGTGCGCCGTTCGACCTCGTAATCTTCGACGAAGCTTCGCAGATGCCTACAAGCGAAGCTGTCGGAGCTATCGCGCGCGGAGCCAACGTCATTGTCGTCGGCGACCCGAAACAGATGCCTCCGACGAGCTTTTTCTCAACCAACGCCTACGATGAGGACAACGCCGACAAAGAAGACCTTGAAAGTATTCTCGACGACTGCCTTGCCCTCACCCTGCCCTCGAAATATCTGCTCTGGCACTACCGCAGCAAGCATGAGAGCCTGATTGCGTTCAGCAACGTGAAATTTTATGAAAACAAACTCCTCACTTTCCCCTCGCCCGATGACCTCACGACAAAAGTCGGCTGGCAGCAGGTCAAAGGCGTCTATGACAGAGGCAAGACGCGTCAGAACCGCGCCGAAGCCGAAGCCATCATCGCCGAAGTGAAGAAACGCCTCTCCAATCCCGAAACAGCTCGACGCAGCATAGGCATCGTGACATTCAACACTAACCAGCAGTCACTTATCGAAGACCTGCTCACCGATATGTTCCGCGACAATCCCGAATTAGAGACCATCGCTCTTGAACGGGAAGAGCCGATTTTCATCAAGAACCTCGAAAACGTTCAGGGCGACGAACGCGATGTCATTCTATTCTCTATCGGCTACGGCCCCGATAAAGACGGAAAAATCGCCCTTAATTTCGGTCCGCTCAACCGCGACGGAGGCTGGCGACGACTGAATGTCGCCGTGTCGCGCGCCCGCTACGAGATGAAGGTATTCTCCACCCTAACAGCCGATCAGATTGACCTTAACCGCACGTCGGCAGACGGCGTCGCAGGGCTGAAAGCCTTCCTCGAGTACGCCGAGAAAGGTCGCGGCGCGCTCTACGCCCAGATAAAATCTGACACCCAGACAACCGACGACCTTATTCTCTCCATAGCTGCCGACCTGACCGCACGCGGCTACACTGTCAAGACCAACGTAGGTTGCTCTGGCTATAAAATCGATCTCGGAGTCGTCGACCCTGATAATCCCGATAAATATCTGCTCGGCATACTCTGTGACGGCTACAATTACAAAACTGCCCGCACAGCTCACGACCGCATCGTCACACAGAGCAGCGTGCTGAAGATGCTCGGCTGGAACCTCCACCGCGTATGGTCGATGGACTGGTGGGATAACCGCGACCGCACCATCGATGCCATCGTCAAGGCAATTCAGGATGCGAAAGAGGGGAAAGCGACACCCGCCGAACCCGCCCCGCAGGAAATAAAAAAGCAGCCCGAACCCGAGCCACAACCCGAGCTGGAAATTGAAATCGTTTCGAAGGCAAGACCCTACACTCAGGCAAAACTAAGCCTGCAGACTGTCTCCTCCGACGACTTTATATCCGGACGTTATGACCGCAAAGCAATAGACAAAATCCATAAAGTCATTGAAGCCGAAGCCCCGATTAGTAAAAATTTGCTTTGCAAACGCGTTTTGAATTCATTTGGCATAACGAGAACGGGCGCAAGACTCAACGCATACATGGATTATCTGCTCGCGCAGTCAAATGTCAACACAACCGGCCTTAAAACGGTGTTCTACTGGAGCAAAGATGAGAATCCCGACACCTACGACATCTACCGACCCGACTCAGGCAGAGATGCACTCGACATACCGCCGCAGGAAATTTCGGCAGCAGTGTGTCAGCTCCTGGAGGAACAGGGCGCTCTGTTCGATGAGTCATTGCCCCGCGAGATTGCGCGTGTATTCAACTTCACCCGAATGGGCGACAACGTCGTCGCGTCAATGAAGCGAGGCATCGACTACGCCCTGCAGATGAACCGCATCACAAAATCAGCCGACCGCATCAAACTCAACTGAAAACATTAAATCAAAAATCATGACAAACAAACTTATCTCCGCGACAGTCAAAGGATTACATAACACTCCCCTTCTCGCAACTCTTCTGTTTTTCCTTTTTACGGGCTTGTTAGCCAATGCACAAACTTATGAATTTGAATCTTCGCTACGCGCCAAAGGATCATTTACTTATTATAATCTAATCATAGACCAATCTTTAGGAACAGTAAAGGTTACTACCGATTTTTATATAACTTCACTTATGGGTTCAATAGAGGACGTGGATCTTGACACAAAAATCGGGATAATATTATTAAATGAAAATTCCGAAATCGTTATAGGTGATTCTAATGATGAGTTTATAGCTGCTGTTTACGTTAATAATTCAGGAACCGATGGCTACTTCATCTATAAAAGTAATGAAAACGGTGGATTTCTTAAAATAAAACTACCATCGCCCAAAGATTACCTGACAACCTTCAAAAAATTGAAACAGGCTGTCGAAAGCGATGCTTTCAACAAATCAACGACTAAGAATAGAAACGGTTCCGCATCCGGCGTTACCGCATCGTCGTCAGGCAGACTTCCCGCCAAAGGCGCCAAAACAGCTGATATTCTTGCCACACATCCTTTCGGTTTCCTACCGCCAAACTGCCTATCGGAATCGGAAATTAAAAAAGCAATGAAAGAAGAAGGTTGGCCTGAGGCTAACTGGTACCGCGCTGACCTCAACTTCAAGGTCCCTTACACGATTTACGGTACAAAAGTATGGTCTGTAGACTGGGGGTTTAACAACGGACAGTTGTCACGGTATAAGTTTGATACATACGAAATGACCGGTAACGTAACAGATAAAAGAATTCTCGATTATGTCGGACTCTTCCTGTCGGACCTTAAAAAGATTGGATATGAACTCAAAAGTTATAAACCGGACAAGACCGCATCAGGAACCTATCATCGGTGGAACTTATCAAATGGAAACAATGATATTGAAATCACCACCAACCTTCGCGGCAAAGTCTTTTTCGCGGTGTGGAATTTAGCCAAAAAATAATCCCCCCTCCAATAAATAAAAAATCATGACAAACAAATTTATCTCCGCGACAGTCAAAGGATTACATAATACTTCGCTTCTCGCAACTCTTCTGTTTTTCCTTTTTACGGGCTTGTTAGCCAATGCACAAACTTATGAATTTGGGACTTCTTCTATTAACCACGAGTCGGTATCACTCTTAAATAGAGATTTAACCATAAACCAGACGACAGGAACGGTAAAGCTTATATTCAGCATGTCATCAATATCTGGTAGTTTTGATGACGTGGTTATTGACACTAACATAGGGATAATTTTAGTAAATGAAAATTCTGAAATCGTTATTGGCGATTCTTATGATGAGTTTGTAGCCGCTGTTTACGTTAATAATTCAGGGACACAAGGTTACTTCGTTTATCACAGTAATTCTGACAATAATACGTACAAAGTAGAACTGTCAAAGCCGGAAAATTATCTACCAACCTTCAAGAAATTGAAACAGGCTGTCGAAAGCGGTGCTTTTGACAAATCGACACCTAAAAATAGTGTCGCTTCAGCTTCTTCAATTACGGCATCTTCGTCAGGCAGACTTCCCCTCAAAGGCGCCAAAACAGCTGATATTCTTGCCTCTCACCCTATCGGATTTCTCCCGCCGAACTGTTTGTCTAAATCGGAAATTACAAAGGCTATGAAAGAAGAAGGATGGCCTGTTAACGCTCATAACGCCTATCGCGCAGATATCAACTACAAAGTCCCCTTTACAATTTATGGAGCAAATGTCTGGGCTGCCGACATGTCGTTTAACAACGGTCAGTTGTCATGGTATGAGTTTGATACATATCACATGACTGGTAAAGTAACAGAAAAAAGAATCCTTGATTATGTCGGACAATTCCTGACCGACCTTAAAAAAGCCGGATATCAGATTGTGAAGCATAACATCGATAGGGAAACCGGTCACGCTTACTATTATTGGACACTATCAAACGGTAACACCACCGTTGACATCTCAGCCAACTCCGGCGGCAAAGTCTTTTTCAAAGTCTACCTTAACTCCGCCAAAAAATAATCGACTAATCTAACCTGAAATATTTTCAAGACCAGTGTTATGACGATTGACGATATAAATACTTTGATTGTTTCGGGTGAATCTCGAACGTTGGAACTAAAGAAGAGTACCGGCGAGTTGAAAGACGGTATGCATGCGGCGTGTGCATTTCTAAACTCTGAGGGTGGTTGGCTGATATTCGGTGTTGCTCCGAAGTCTCTGAAGATAATCGGGCAGGAGGTTACGGATAATACACAGCAAGAAATCGCGCAAGCTCTTGCTTGGCTTGACCCAGCTTGTGATGTTCATGTGGAATATATAGATGTTCCCGACCGACCGGAGAATAAAATAATCGCTATACACTTTGACGGATGGATATGGGGCGAACGTCCTCATACCTTCCGAGGTTGTCCATATTATAAAGTCGAAAGTACTACAAAAGTTATGCCACATGATATGTATGATGAACGTATTCGCGCTCACCAGCCTCAAGCATTTTCGTGGGAACGACAGCCAGCCAAAGGTGTAACGATTTCAGACCTGAATGATAAGCATATCCGAGGATGCATCCGCTTAGGTGTGGAAGGTGGGCGCATTCCGGCAAGTGCAATGACGGCATCAATAGAGGAAACCTTGACAAAATGGAAGCTGCTGGATAAAGGAATGCCAACTAATGGTGCTGTAATGCTTTTCTCAAATAATATTGACGAATATCCACAGTTTAGATTGAGAATGGCTCGTTTTGTTGGCACAGACAAGAATGAGTTTATCGACAATCAGCGAGTAGAGGGTAGTTTCTTTGATTTGCTTGATGCCGGGATGGCTTTCTTCTTTAAGCATCTTAATCTCGGGGGTAAGATTACAAATCATAGCTTGGAACGAGAGGAACGACTTGAAGTCCCTTATAAGGCTTTAAGAGAGGCTCTCATAAATAGTCTCTGTCATCGTCAATGGGAGAAGTATAATCTGACAAACAGTATTGCAATATATAACGACCGTATAGAGATTGCCAATCCTGGCGTCTTCCCTCCTCAAATTACGCCCGACACCATTAAAGAACCTCACGAGTCCTATCCTTATAATTTGAAAATTGCGGAAGCTCTCTACAAATCCACATTTTTGGAAAATTGGGGTTCAGGAGCAAAACGTATTATGGATGCCTGTAGAGAGCAAGGCATAGAAGAACCATCGTGGAGATGGGATGGAGGCTTCGTCATTGTCACTTTCAAACGACCGTCTATAGGGATGAATGCTCAAGATAACAATGCCCTAAGTACCCCCCATGTTCCCCCTAAGCTCCCCCTAAGCTCCCCTCAAGTAGAATTGCTGAAAGAGAAAATGGGAGTTTCTTATATGACAATGAAAGAAATTGCGGAACTTTGCGGTATAAAGGATTTAAAACATTTCCGTGAAAGCTATATTACTCCTGCATTAGAAGTTGGCGTGATAGAACGATTATACCCAAATCA
>CAMWNF010000082.1 GCA_947175535.1 uncultured Bacteroidales bacterium | reverse complement strand
TTAGGAATTTCGATTGAAGTCAAGCCGCTGCAGCTGGAGAAAGTCCATTCACCAATGACTGTGACCGAGTTAGGAATTTCGATTGAAGTCAGACTATCACAATCGTAGAAAGCTGTTTCGCCTATATAGGTGACTGAGTTAGGAATTTCAATCGAAGTCAGACTACCACAATCGCAGAAAGCTGATTCGCCTATAGAGGTGACAGAGTTTGGGATTACAACCGATGTCAGACCTTCGCATTGGAAGAAAGCCCACTTGCCGATGGTCGTGACTGAGTTAGGAATTTCGATTGAAGTCAAACCTATGCACTCGTAGAAAGCCATACTGCCGATTTCAGTTAGAGTGTATTCAGTCTCACCATCCATCGGGTTTGAAGGTAATATAACATCGCTATAAACGTCATTTCTGGCAACCTTACATGTCTTGTCAACTTCGCTGATGACTGTATAAGTGATTGTCTGACCTTCATATGTATAGGTGAAGTTTCGTGCCATACAAGGAAGGACGTTGAGGACAACCAACAGTAGAGGTAATATTTTTTTCATAAAATAAGATTGGACAAGTTATTAATGCTTGGTTTGTTTATTATTAAAGAGATGTATGAGAGTATTGCAATTTGATACGATGCTGATAAAACTCTATCCGGATAAGGATGCAAAAATTTACTGTAATTTCTTCCTCCTCGTCTCTGCACGTGATTATTCATTGCGATTTATCAGTCAAATAGCCCTGCCTGGTCGGGGAGACGGGAGAGACCGAGGTGGCTGAAGGCGAGGTCGGTCACTTCGCGACCCCGAGGAGTGCGCTTTATAAAGCCCTCTTTTATCAGATAGGGTTCGTAGACCTCCTCGATTGTGCCGGGGTCTTCGCCGAGAGCCGTCGCGATAGTGCCGAGACCGACAGGACCGCCTTTGAACTTCGTGATAATCGTCGTCAGAATCTTGTTGTCGATTTCGTCGAGACCATAGCGGTCGATGTTAAGGGCTTCGAGAGCATATCGGGCGATGGCGAGGTCGATTGCACCGTTACCCTTGACCTGCGCGAAGTCGCGGACACGACGCAACAGAGCGTTGGCGATTCGGGGCGTACCTCGGCTGCGGAGTGCGATTTCGGTAGCGGCTTCGGTCGAGATACCGACATCCATCAGCGACGCCGAGCGGCTGATGATGCGGCGAAGCACTTCGTGGTCGTAATATTCGAGATGACAGTTGATGCCGAAACGCGCACGCAAAGGCGACGTCAGCAGACCGCTGCGGGTCGTGGCGCCGACGAGAGTAAACGGACTCAGCGTGAGCTGCACACTGCGCGCACCGGGGCCCTTGTCAATCATTATGTCGATGCGATAGTCCTCCATCGCCGAATACAGATACTCCTCGACGACGGGACTGAGACGATGGATTTCATCAATGAACAGCACGTCGTTCTCTTCGAGCGACGTCAGTATGCCGGCGAGGTCGCCGGGCTTATCGAGGACCGGACCCGACGTTATCTTCAGACCGACCCCGAGCTCATTGGCGACGATGCCCGCGAGAGTCGTTTTCCCGAGTCCCGGAGGTCCGAAAAGCAGTATATGGTCGAGAGCTTCGCCGCGCAGGCGGGCGGCATGGACGAAAATGCGGAGATTTTCGATTATCTTGTCCTGACCGTTGAAAGACTCAAACGAACCGGGACGCAACGCCCGTTCGAAGTCTCGTTCGCTCGCTCCGGCTGAGGCATTCTGTCTTATATCGAAATCATCGGCAGGTGTTGGCATGTTCTGAGTTTTGCTTAAATTTTTATTATGAAAGTTTTTCGACAGCCCGCTGGGCAATAGCCGCCGGATCTATCGCTGTCAGGCAGAGATAGTCGCCGCGGTGACACGCCTTGCTGCCGAACACCGAGCATGGTCGGCAAGTCATCGGCAGCTGCACGATGTCCGCGTCGTGCTGACGCCAGCCCTTGAAGCCGCAGTAAGGATGCGTCGCTCCCCAGATGCTTATCGTCGGCACAGAAGCAATCGACGCCAGGTGCATGTTGGCTGAGTCCATCGTTATCATCGTGTCAAGATGGTTGATAAGAGCGAGTTCAACGGCGAAACCATATTTTTTTCCTGCGAGCGACACCGACCCGGGAAATTTCTCCGCCCAGCTTTCGAGAGTCTTCTGCTCCTCGCCTCCACCTCCGAAGAAAAAGAAACGCACATCGTGGTCACACGACTTAGTGAGTTCCAAAGCATGTGCCATCTGTTCAACAGGATAAATCTTTCCCTTGTGGGCGGCGAAGGGCGCGACACCTATCCATTTTTCTCCCGGACGCTTCGGCGCCGTGATTGCCGCGAAAACCGACGGGTCTGATTTAGCCCGACCGTCGTAAAGTCCGTTGAAATTATCGTTGACCGGAAGTCCCGCGCGGAAACATGCCTCGCGGTAACGTGCACGCTGCGATATCAGCGGCAGCAGACGTTTGCGGTAGCGGCGGGTCAGAGCCTTCTTGCGAGCCTTACCCTTGCGGATGACCTTCGACTTTATGCCCGACAGTCGCCAGAATAGTCGCAACATGCGTGTGCGCAGCACATTGTGGAGGTCGATGAATAAATCCATGTCATAGTCCTGACGCAACTCTTTGGCAAGCCGATACATACCTTTCACCCCGACATAGTCGGTTTTCAGGTCGACACCGATTATTTTAAGATTGGCAGGCGGATTGACAAATATGTCAGCCATCGTGCGCCGGGTCACAAAAATAAACGATATGTCGGGATAGGTACGGCAGAGACTGTAGACGACCGGTACTGTCATAGCCACATCACCTATAGCCGAGAAACGCGCGAGAGCCACAGTAATAAGCCCTCTGTCATTGCCGGAGCGATGACTACTTCGCCCCATATAGCACAGGGTTAGTATCAGCGTCGTTATACATTTTCATCTGACGGTAGACCTTCATATACTTGCGTCCGGCAGCGATATCATCGAGCAGAGTGTCTATTGCAGATATAAGGTCGGCGCGCTGTTCGAGAAGCACGGCGAGTTTGGCGGCGCATTTTGCCTTGTGAGCTTCAGACGCGTCGGGACGGTCTACTTCAGCCTGCATGTGATAAATCTTGAGCGCGAGAATCGACAGGCGGTCAAGAGCCCACGCCGGACTTTCGGTGTTGATTGTCGCATCCGCTTTGACATCTACGTCCTTATATTTCTCACGGAAATATGTATCGAATTCCTCGACCATATCGGTGCGGTCCTGATTCGAACGGTCGATGCGGCGTTTCAACGCGAGAGCCGCAACCGGGTCAATCTCCGGGTCGCGGATGATATCTTCGAGATGCCACTGAACGGCGTCAATCCAGTTCTTGGCATACAAAGTATGCTCGATTGTCGATTGTTCGTAGGGATTTGGCGACGGAGCGTCGACATTGTCAGTCTTGTGGTAATCGCGGGTCGAAGCCTCAAAAATATCGTAACATTTTGCGGCGAAGTTATCTTTACGGTCAGTCATAATGTTTACTGGCTTTGATGAATTGTTCAAAAATAGATTATGCCGTTGCCGACAATACAAAGATATGATATTTTTGATTTATCCGCAAAAATTATTCTGTAAGGCATATTCCTGTGATATGAAAATCGGCTGGATTTTCGCTTTCATAGAAATCAAGCGTCGTAGTTCCGGCGGGAACAGGCTCGAATGTAATCGAAAACTCGCCGTGACCGTCCTGCCCGACATAGTACTCTTCGCCTACGGTTATCCCCTCAGTCGTGACGACCTTATATCTTTTTCCTTCGGGAGTCTGAACCCACGCTTCGGGAGCTATTTTCGCCCAATATTTCGGAGATGAATAAGCATCGAAGAATAACGTGACGCCTTTGTCTGTATTTTCAATTTTCGAGATATGCAGAAAATCGTTGGTCGCGTTTTTCTCACATCGGGGATATTCCGCCGAGAAACGTCCGTTCTGCTTCGTGTAAACAGGTGTTTTCCGCTGATAAATCTGTGATTGAAATTTTCGCTCAAACATACCCGCGCCGAAGCCTGCCCATTTGTCTACTACTTTCCCTTCAGGTGAAATAAGTACAAAAGTCGGAATAGCCTCACAACCGTAGACGGCATAAATGCCTGCATCCATTTTTCCGTCACACCAGTTGTGCCATGTAATATTATGGTGCTTCGACGCATCTTTCCACGCCTCGGTCTCGTCACTGCTTATGCTGACTACGGCAACATCATCGGGATGAGCTTTTGAAAATGCTTCGAGTTCGGGCAGCGCCATTATGCACGGGTAGCAACCCCTGCTCCAGAAATCAAGCAAAATCCACTTACCGGCGAATTCAGCCAGACGGTGGGAATTACCCTCAAGATCAAACATCTCGGCGTCGGCATAATCATCGCCGATTTCAACCGTCTTTGGTGGATATAGGAAAGTTTTTATGCGCTCTATTCTTGTGTCATCGCGCAGATATTCAGGGATGCGTTCGTAGAGTGTTTTAAGTGCGTCAAGATTACTGTAACCGCCCGTTTTTACACTTAGAAAATTGTTATAGGCAAGTTCGGTCAGTTTGTCTATCCAAACTTCGCTCAGCAGCATTTCGGAAAGCAACTCGATGTCATTCGCCTTTATTATTGCAGAAATCGAATCTCTCTGCTCCTTCGTTTCCTTATGGGATAAACCGCTTAGGAAAAGTTCTACAGTCTCCTCATGCTGCCGTCGGCTCTTCTCGATAAATCTGTCAAACTCCGCCTGTTCAGGGACATTGCTCTTTATCGGATAAGACCTTAATTCTTTCGGGTCGGAAAATGTCACTTCGATATCAGCATCCGGCGCGAGATAAAATTCACGTCCCTTAATAGATGGCAGATTTCTATCATCAAACAGCACATACCCTATCGAAATGCCGTCTTCAACCGTTGCTTTCAGACTGAAAACACCGTCGCGTATGGAGTCATAAGCTATGCTCATCGCCGACCTGCCGTCGCTTAGCATCAGAAGGACGGGTGTACCATCTTTAATCCCGTTGACAGTGCCGTGAACGTGAACATTCTGCGCGCTAAGCTGCATAGAGAAACCTATGAGTGCCACAGAAATCAAACTTTTGATATTGACCATATTGACAAAATTAAAGCGTTTGAACAAAGGTAAGATTAAACATCCTTATCGCCAAACTTTTATGGTTTATTAAAGTTTCCGTAGATATTATAGCCGGCAAGGCAGCATCATGACATCATCACTTTGTTAATAAAATCACAGTTTTACATTAAAAAGTTACAAAATTTCTTTTCAAATTGTGCTTTTTTGTTTTTTAATCACTAAATTTGCAACTTATTTAGAAAAACCAGTATTACCGTAACGCAAATGGAAAAAATCGACAATCTCGACCGCAAAATCCTTCAAATCATAATGCGCAACGCGCGTATTCCATCTAAAGACGTCGCTATGGAATGCGGAGTGTCGCGTGCCGCCATCCACCAGCGCATCCAGCGCCTTATCGACCTCAAGGTCATTACAGGTTCAGGCTATAATGTCAACCCGAAAATCCTCGGTTATGCCACCTGCACATATATCGGAGTAAACCTTGAACGCGGAGCCATGTACCGCGATGTCGTACCCGAATTTGAGAAGATACCCGAAGTTGTCGAGTGCCATTTCACAACCGGTCCGTACACAATGCTTATCAAGCTCTATGCGCGCGACAACGAGCATCTGATGGATTTGCTCAACAACAAAATTCAGATGATTCCCGGCGTTACCGGAACCGAAACGCTCATTTCGCTTGATAATTCGATTGACCGCGTTATTCCTATCCACTGCGACTGACCCGCATAATTCACCTGAATCTATACATCAAATGAAGAAAATACTGTTATCGGTGCTTGCCGGAGTAGCGACTCTCTTCGGCTGCACAAATGGAACGCATAAATCCGACAGTCAGGCTGCCGCCCCCGACACAACTTCGGTCAGCCATCCCGAATGGTCGCGCAACGCTGTCATCTACGAAGTGAACACGCGCCAGTACACTCCTGAGGGCACATTCAAGGCATTCGCCGAACATCTGCCCCGACTGAAGGAGCTCGGAGTCGATATACTTTGGTTCATGCCCATCCATCCCATCTCCGAGGTCAACCGCAAAGGCTCACTCGGCAGCTACTACGCCGTCCATGATTATAAAGCCGTAAATCCCGAGTTCGGTAATCTTGACGATTTCAAGGCCGTTGTTGATTCGGCCCACGCTATGGGCATGAAGGTGATAATCGACTGGGTGCCAAACCACACAGGCTGTGACAATGCTTGGGTCACCGAGCATCCCGACCGCTACGCCCGCAACGAACAGGGCGAAATGTTCGGACCTGCCGACTGGACCGATGTCTACCAGCTCGACTACACCAACCCCGACACCCGTGCCGCTATGATTGACGCCATGCAGTACTGGCTTCGCGAAGCCGATATCGACGGCTTCCGCTGCGATGTCGCCGGCATGGTTCCCGTAGATTTCTGGAACGAGGCACGTCCGGCTCTCGAATCAGTCAAACCGGACATCTTCATGCTCGCCGAAGCCTCTCAGCCTTCGCTCCACGAAGAAGCGTTCGACATGGGTTACAACTGGCCCATGGTCGATCTTTTCAACCGTATATCGGCTTATTCCGGTCAGAACTCAATCAAGAACGCATCGCTTGCCGAAGGCGAGACCGCGCCGAAATACACCGCTGTCGACATTGACTCGCTCATCGCCGACCAGGCGGCAAACTATCCGGTCGGTTCATACCTGATGAACATGGTCACCAACCACGACTACAACTCATGGGAGGGAACGGAGTTTCAGCGTTACGGCGCACTCACACCCGCTTTCGCGGTCCTTTCCTATACACTTCCCGGCATGCCGCTTATCTATACCGGACAAGAAACAGGCATGGACCATGCCTTTGAATTCTTCGAGAAAGACGATGCGCCGCAGTGGGAGCCACGCAATGAATATTTCGTATTCTATCAGACTCTCAACGACCTGAAACATCAACGTCACGAACTCAACGCCGGTTCGTCTCACGATACGATGACCGTCTATCCGACCGAAAGCGAAGATGTTTTAGTATTCAGCCGTCAGGCTGACGGGTGCACGACCGTCGTAGGTGTTAATCTCGGCAAAGAAAATGCAAGTATTCAATTCAAGGAGACTCCGGTTTCAGTCAAAGGTTTCAGCGACGTGATGAACGTCAGCAAAGTAGAGGATTATCCCGCCGCACTCGCCCCCGGCGAATACTTCATTTATGTCAACTGATAACGAATTTCAGGCTTAACAAATACTGTTCCGATGAATAAATTCTCAGCATGGTTTCAAGACTCTCAGGTCAGAGGCTTTTTCATCTCTGTCGTGACCCTCGTCGTCATATCGCTCGCATTCTTCTATCCCGACTCGTTCGAGGGCAACAGCCTTCAGCAGCAAGATATCCGGCAGGGTATCGCCAACGGACAGGAAGCGACGCAATATGAAGCCGCTACAGGAGAAAAAGCATTATGGACGAACTCTCTTTTCAGCGGCATGCCGACATTCCAGATTTCGCCGTCATATCCGTCAAACTCTCTCTTCAACTGGATTGACACCGTCTACGGTCTGGGATTGCCGTCTCCGTCAAACCTGTTGTTCATGATGATGTTCGGCTTCCTGATACTGATGTTCGTCATGCGCTTGCGATGGTATTATGCTTTGCTCGGTGCCGTCGCATGGGGATTCTCCACCTACTTCATCATCATCATCGGAGCGGGACACATATGGAAATTCGTCGCTCTAAGTTATATACCGCCGACTATCGCCGGTCTGATGCTCGTCTATCGGGGACGATATATCAGCGGTGGCGGCATGCTTGCTCTCTTCGCCATGATGCAGCTCAACGCCAACCATCCGCAGATGTCCTATTATTTCTTCTTCGTGATGGCTGCCCTCGTGATTGCATGGCTTGTAGAAGCGATAAGAAATAAAACTGTCCGCGACTGGTTTATCGCCACAGGTGTCTGCGTTGCAGCAGGCTGTCTTGCAGTCGGAGCTAACTTACCGAGCATCTATAACACTTACGAATATGCCAAAGAGACCAAACGCGCTCAATCGGAACTGACTCCTGTCGGACAGACTGCTGACAGCGACCCTGCCGTACGTCCTACCGGCGGTATGCCCTATGAACAGATTGTCGGCTGGAGCTACGGACGCGCCGAAAGTTTCTCGCTTCTTGTGCCAAATATCAAGGGCGGAGCATCTGCACGACCGGAAAACGGACGCATGACTTATCTCGGACTCGACAAACTCCCCGACGCAGCAGCTTATAACGGCACTCCTCAGGCGACACTCTTACCATATCTCAGTCAGTATTTCAACGACTCTGAAGGAACGAACGGTCCGGTCTACGTCGGTGCGCTGATATTCGCGCTCTTCATCCTCGGATGCATCATCGTGCGTGGTCCTGTCAAATGGGCATTACTTACCGTGACCGTGTTCTCGATACTCCTCGCGCTCGGGCGCAACTTTCAGTCGCTGACCGACATGCTGATTTACGGGTTCCCGCTCTACAACAAGTTCCGCGCGGTCGAGAGCATACTCGTCATCGCCGAATTCACGATGCCCCTTCTTGCAGTCATGGCTCTCCACACCATGATGACCACACCAGACGCTCTGCAACGTCACCGTAAGGCACTCTACTGGTCGTTCGGTCTGTCGATGCTCGTCTGCATTGTCGCTTTGCTTGCGCCCTCAGTGTTCGGTTCTGCCATCACCCAGAACGACCAGGCAACAGCCCAGAATATCCAGCAGCAAGTTATGTCGATGGCTCAGCAATATGGCATGGACCGCGCTCAGGCAGACGCAGAGGCATATAAATATTCACTCGCCAATCCCGCCAATCTCTCGGCTGTCCAAAGTCTGCGTTACGGCATGGTCAAAGCCGACGCGCTCCGTTCGCTCATATTCATTGCACTCGGTCTTGTGGCTCTTGTCTTCGCATGCAAACGGACTCTCAAACCCGCTGTAGCGACACTCGCGATTGCGGCACTCGTGCTGATTGACCTTTACGGCGTCGACAAACGTTACATTTCACATTCAAGTTTCGCTCCTGCTTCATCTCCCTCGGCGGCAGCGATACCCGCTGACGATTTAGACCGTGAAATTCTCAAAGATACGGATTACTATCGTGTTCTCGACATTCCCGGTTTCGACCAGCCTGACCGTTCTTACTATCACAAGATGCTCGGAGGATATCATGCCGCCAAGCTAAACCGCTACGAAGACCTCATCCAGCGTCGTCTGCGTCCGGTGCTCGCTTTAGGCTATTACGACGAATTGCGTGACGATTCGATTGCCTCAGGTTATCCGCAGGCAGTCCGCGATGCGGCGGCGAACTACCGTGTGCTTGACATGCTCAACGCGCGTTACATCATCACCGGTGACAAGGATTATCCTCTCGATATCAACGAGCATGCGCTCGGTAATGCGTGGCTCGTCGATAAAATCAATTATGTCAAAGGTGCAGATGCGGAAATGGCAGCTTTAGGAGAGATAAATCCTGCCCGGGAGGCTGTTGCAGACGAACGGTTCCGCGACGCGCTCGGTGACGCGGTCGAGTCTATCGTGCCCGGCGATACCATCACGCTTGTCCAATATACACCTAACCGTCTGACCTACGATGTTTCTACCACCAACGGCGGTATAGGCGTCTTCTCCGAAGTCTACTTCCCGTGGGGCTGGCATGCAACTATCGACGGCAATCCTGCCGAACTCGGACGTGTCAATTACATACTGCGTGCATTGCGCATACCTGCTGGTCAGCATCAGATTGTCATGACTTTCGACCCGCAGTCGATACACAGCTGTTCGGCTGTCGCCTACGCCTGTGTCACGCTTATCTATCTGCTCTGTCTCGCCGGAATATTTCTCACAATCAAGCGATGGAACTTGCTTTAGCCCGACGTTATAAACGTTGGCGTCACGGCAGGGGGTTCGGTATTCATTCTCCATTCGCCTACGATTTCATAACCAGGACGCTGCGCGAGCGGCTGCCCTATTACGGCTACGATGATATCGACGCGGCGCGTGGGTGCGCAGGGTCTGAGTCGCTGTTACCGACACGACGGCTTCGGTTGATGTTCCGCATACTTGCGAGATTCAATCCGCCGGTCGTGGCAGTTGTAGGCGAACCCGCCGACACTGTGTTGACCGCTACCTTCACTGCTGTCAGACATGATATCAAAATCACAGATGACCCTCATGATGCCGATTTCATTATCGTCAACGGTGATACTGATTTCAGTATTGACAGGGAAAAGGTTGTCGTAGTGTTCCCTTACACCCGTCGCACGGGTTCTGCCGCACTCGAAAATATATGGCGACAGATTTCAAGGGGCATGCGATTTGACAACGGTTGCGGTTTTTCCATCATAGTCGCCGACCCGAAACTGCCCCGTCAGCAGTTTGATGTCAGATTCTAATCACTCAACCTTGCGGTCGGGAAACTCCCAACCCATGATTGTGGCGACATAAGGGATTATCATCATCGCCATCTTTTTCTGACCCTGATAATTCGGATGCCAGACGGCACCGCGGTCACTGTCCCAGTTGAGATAGTCGGTCGGCATGCGCACGAAGTGGATTTTCGCCTTTTCGCTGTTGCGCTGAATGATTTCGGCGAACATCGGTTCAATCTGTGTGTCGATGGCATAGGGCATAACACTGAGTATGGGTGTCTCCGCTCCGTATTTTGACATGATAGAGTCAATTATCTCACAGTATGCATCGACAAACTCCCGACGGTAGGGGTGCGGTTCGGTCGAAAAATCGTTTGCTCCCAAGTTAATCACTACGAGGTCGGGATGATAGCCGTCGAACGACCATTTCACAGTCGTATCCTCGTCAAAGGTCTGCATGAACTTGTGGCGCATCGCGTTGCGTGACACTCTGACCGAGTCGCCGTAATTGCGTACAGCACCGCGACCCGAATGGGCAATGATGGTGTAATCGGCGTCGAAATAGCGCGGGATGATGGTCGAATAAGCCAGGTTGCAGTTCTCGCTTTCGGGCGAGAAAGGCTCGCGAGGATGCTTGCCTTCGGTTCCAAATCCGGCAGACAGAGAATTACCGATAAACTCGATATGACGCCCGCGCGGTTTTGCGGCGGTCAGACTGCCGCCCTTGGGCAGAATGAATTCGTGAAACGTGGTCATGCCAGTTTCGCCTTCGGTGCATTTCCTGATAGCAATCTTATGCACGCCGCGAGGCAGTCCGTCAGCTATAGTCACGACCGTGTCCTGTCCAGCCGCCTTGACTTTGCCGGTGTGACGACCGTCGACAAACACATCGAAATAGCTTTTGCCAGTATCGCTCAGCTTAATGGCGAGCGCTTTGCCATCGAGTTCGGTCTCAGCATAGACTCCACTCCAGTCAAATCTGACACTTCCGTCGCCGGCATCAGCCAATGTTCTTCCGACAATCCTCACGGCCGACTTATCATCGGCGCGATAGGTTTTCACTGCGGGCGCTGCCGCCGCACTTAACGCGACACATGCCGCCACCAAGAGTCCAAGTCCTTTCATCGTTCTTAATACTTTTCGACAAAGATAATGAAATTCGTCGAAACCGGTCAAACTTTCTCTCACGCCGTGGCACTGATTTTTCAATGCACGATTGATGGGAATCTCGCGCAAAGGCGCAGAGGACGCGGAGGAAATTTTTTACGCGGCAGGTAGCTAATGTGAGGGATAGCTGCGATAGCTATTTTAGC
>CAMWNF010000081.1 GCA_947175535.1 uncultured Bacteroidales bacterium | reverse complement strand
AGTCACGGAGTTTGGGATTACTAATGACCCTGTAAAGCCGCTGCAGCCAGAAAATACGCCATTACCGATATCAGTCACGGAATTCGGGATTTCTAACGATCCTGTAAAGCCGCTGCAGCCAGAAAATGCACCACTACCGATATAAGTCACGGAGTTTGGGATTACTAATGACCCTGTAAAGCCACTGCAGTCCTCAAATGCACCAACATCGATAGTGGTCACGGAGTTTGGGATTATCAGAGGACCTGATAATTCATTTTGACCTCTAAAAGCATCGCTTCCAATAAATTTCAAAGTCTCCGGAAGAATCAAATTACCATTATGTTTTATTCGGGTGTCGCCAAATGCACTTCTCTCAATTTCAATAACCGGATATATCTTGTTATTGTAAACAACTTTATCCGGGATTTCAAGATTATATAGTCGTTTTGAATCATCAATTACACCACGACATACTGCAGCCGGTTCTCCCTTATATTCTCCTACACTAAATTTCAGTTCTCCTGCTTCTACATTATAACGAATAATCCTGAACCCATCAAGAGCTGTTGCCTTATGATAATAGAGAGAGCTTAATATCAGGATTAAAAATAATATATATTTCTTCATAAGCGTTATATTAGATATAGGGATATTCTTATTTTCATATAAGAGTTTCCAACATTGACGCAAACGTACTGTGAAGGAAGTTATAGTTTCCGTTATAGCCGTTTGGAAAACGCATATGTAATGGCGAGGTTTCGATAAATACGTAGCCGTTTGTATTAGCATAATTCATAACCATGCCAAAGATTTCTCCGCGCGTGCGACTTGCAGTGAATATTATGTCACAATGATGAGAGCTACAATTATTCAGGAACTTATCCACAACGTCTTCACTTCCGGGATCTCCCATTGTAATGATACCAACGGTTTTACCTTTATAGTTAAAGATTGCCCAAAAATCATCGCTATTAATCTGGTTGTCTTGAATATAATGAAACGAAGATGTGTTTTGGATTTGGGAATATAGCGTCGCCAATGTTTTTGTTTTTCCGATTTCTCCGACGCCAAACACATTAATAAGTACGGGAAGAGAATTAATATCACACATAATAATTATATATGCCGCAGGCTCCCTATTTGGCGTTATTGTTATGAATAAAAAGCGTGAGAACCTTACTTGTCTGCCCGTTCCCACCTTGAGGCCCTGGATTGCCCATCGCAGAGAACGGACAGTGCAGAGGCCTCACGCGCAGTATGATATACGTCATAAGCCTCTACTCACGTAGAGGAGATGACGGCATCATAACCACACAAGGCATCTACTCCTGTCTCATTCTTGACTGCGATTGAAGTTTTCCAGGTTTCAAGGTGTCAAGAAAGAGCGTCGAGTAAACGCTTTTCATAAAATATTTCAGCGGAAATGGCTATACACTTCCACCACAGTCCCCCCCACATAACCCTGACCGGGCCTCTGCGATGCGGTCTGTGCAACAAAGTTAATATATTTTTTTAATTCGGACAACAGCTTGAAACCTGATATTGTTATTATTGGCGGGTAAACCATTCGAGGCGGTCGGGTGTTTTTGACATAGAAACATTTGACTGAATCATGGCTAAAATTATATCAATACAGAAGAAAGAATCCCGGTTTAACCTTATCGGCGGCGGAACGGTCGCACGATATACAATCCACAGCAACATCCTCGACGCCGAAAAGACATTTTCAGTCTACCTGCCGGCAGGCTACGAGGACAGCGGACGCCGATATCCGGTTCTATACCTGTTCCATAGCGCGGGAGCGACCGACGAGACCTGGACACAGACCGGTCAGCTGAAAGAAATCGCCGACGACGCCATCCGTTCACGTATGGCTGTGCCGATGATTATTGTTGTACCCGACGCCAGCGGTACCGACGAACACCATCTCGGAAAGCTGTTGGGATATTTCTCTGTCGACGGCTGGGACTATGAGGCATATTTTCACAAGGAGCTGATAGCGTTGGTTGACGAGACGTTCAGAACCGTTGCCGACAAGCGGCATCGCGCCGTAGCCGGTGTGTCGATGAGCGGCGAAGCGGCAATCGCCTACGCCCAGAAAAATCCGTCTTACTACGCTGCGGCATGCAGTCTCAGCGGCATATTGGGAAAGCCGGAGCAAAGCAAAATGGCAAAAACTGACGCGGGCTATGCCGCCGGCCTGATACGCAATAATCCCGCCGCATTCGTCGAAAAAGCGACGCCCGGAGAGGTCGATGCTCTCAGGACGGTAAGATGGTATGCCGACTGCGGCGACAATGACTTTTTCTATGAAGGCAACATCCAGTTTTTCCTCGCTATGAAGGCGAAAGGCATCGATATCGACTACCGCATGCGCAGCGGTGTCCACGATTGGTATTACTGGACTACGGGTCTCGCCCCGATACTTCACTTCATCTCCATAGCCTTCACGGAAGAGTGATTTCAGCTTTTGCAAGAGCGGTTATCCGTCTTACAAATTCGGCTTTGGCGGCAGTGTAGCCGTCGCGGTCGTTGCGATATTCGGGCAGGAGTGAGCATTTTAATTTTTCGTATTCGCGGGCGGTGCCGGCGTGACTTCTCAGGTAGTCGCGGAAACGGATTTCGTCATTATCTCCGCTGTTACGGAGATGGATATGAAAGACTCGTTCGGCATAACCGTCAGGCGTGTAGCCTTTGTTGAAACTCATGCGGCAATCTGACGCCGACATGCAGATATACCCGTTCCGTTCCAAAAGCGTTCTGACCTGACTCAGCTCCGTTTCCGACGGCACTTCGACAAGAATATCGACAATCGGCTTCGCCATGATGCCGGGGACAGCCGTGCTGCCTATATGATTTATCTCCGGCGAATAGTCAGCCAACAGCGTTGACAGCGACAAAATTTCCTCTGCCGCCCACTCTTTCCATTGAGACTGATACGGACTCAGAACTATCGGAAACAGTTCCCACAGCTCCTCGAGAGTCATTTCAGCCAACGCTTTCTTCTTCTCTTTCATTCTCCGGCAAAGATAATAGAAAAACGGCGGTATGTCAAAATTATGACACACCGCCGTCGGGTTTATATCTTTTTCAGGTTTATAGGACGCGTTTAATCATATCGACCAACTGAGCTTCAGTCTTGTGGCCGCTTTCTCTCATCAGCTCTTCGCCTTTCTTGTAGATAATCCATGTAGGATATTCGTGAAGTTTGTAGCTGACTTTGATATTGCCGTCGTAAGATGCGTCGACGCGTTCGATGTTGACCTTGTCGCCATACTGCGCGCGAAGCGAGTTAAGAAGATATTTAACGTCAACGGCGTTCTGATTGCCTGCATGCTGGAACACTACCAATGTCGGTTCAGCACCCATGATTTTTCTTTCTAATGATTTCATATTATAGTCGTTTTATTAATTTCTGTATATAAAACAAACGTCTCGCCCGATTGGTTTTCAACGATGAAACATTCACTCGCTTATCAACACTTTCGCGCCGTTTATGATATAGAGACCCGGCGTCAATGGCGCCTGACGCGGTATGCCGTTCAGGTCATAGATTTCATATTCCGCCCCGGCGGTCATTATTTCAGTTATGCCAGTCGAACTGCGGTCGATGCGGAAACGTATGAACTGCGACATCGCCTCGTTGCCTTTGTATATCGCCGCCATATACTCTCTGTCGTCGAGTCGCGAGAAATCGGCAGTCACCGTAACTTCTTTGGTATCGCCGCCGATGATATAGAAACGCTCTGAAGCCTCATCATACACCTCCCAGCCACCGTCGCCGGGAAACACGCGCAGATTAAGCGACCCGAAATAAGCACCTGATTCACAATCAACAGTAAATGTGAATTTTACTGCTTCAGGAGCGGAAACAGGCTCTTTTTCGTTTAATTTGAACTCTGTGACTTTTATAACCGTCTCGTCGGTAAGGATTTCGACTTTGACCGTAATCGGCGAACTGACATTATTACCCGCTTCGTCGCGGAAAATCAGTGTGTAATCTCCCGCCGGGAATTCATGGTCTTTTTCAGCGGTAAAATCGCCGACATAATCGGAAATATTCTCGCTTTCGCCTCCTATCACATCGACGGGACGGAACTGCGATTTGGCGGCAAGCTTACCATCGGCGTCAAACAGCATGGGCGTGACAGAACCGTAATACTCGTCTTCGCTTGTATTGTTTACCTTGAACGGCATCGGGAAGTCGCGGTCGCGGTAGATGACTGCCGGCAACTCAACATCGCTGACGATAATTTTTGCAGTCGACTGATTTTCAATCTCAGCGACCCCGTCTTTGACAAATGCGGTTATCCGCGACGGATAGCCGACGGGCATGCGCACATCCGACCACTCGCCGTCGACATGAAGTGCAGGCGTTATATAATATGTTCCGTCAGCAAGTTCCGGAAACTTCACCTGAAGATTACGGCGACCGTATTCAGGACTAAGACGTCCTACACCGGGTCCGTCGGCATACTTCGTCGCATCACCATCGTCAGAAACGAATTTCATGCCGAGACGCGCGCCGTCGGGCATTGACGAAAGGCTGTAGTTGAAATATAGACCTTCACTGGTGAAATCTTCTCCAGCCTTGACAGATTTCGCCTCGGAGCGGAATGCCTCGGTGTTATACATCAGATAGACAGGCTTGTCATCTGCCTGCGGACGGCGCACACCGAGAGTGACAATCTGACTGGAATTGAAGCCTCCGGCGCCACCTCCGACACCGAGGTCATCGGGATTAAGCGCAGTCAGCAGGAAGTAACCGTTGCTGAGTCCGCCCCAGCCCCAGTTGAAATGGAAGAAACCGTCGCTGCCATAGCCGTCGCAGATGAACTGATGACCGCCCGCCGTTCCCGCTCCGCTGTAAAGCACCGGCAATCCTTGGGCGAGGTCGGCATAAATCATTTCCTCCCACTCGTCATAGCCGTAGAAGGCGCGGTTGGGCATCCACAGTGAAGGTGAATAACCGAAAATATCAATCAGCGACTCACCCATCAGTGTCGTTGCCGCACCGCTGCCGCCGGGCTCGTAGTGCATGTCGACGCTCACGCCGCATGCCAGCATCAGTTCGGCTACTGCATGACGCTCCTCGGCTGTGCTTTTCGAGTCATAGCGGTCTGTCATCAGTTGCCATTGAAACGGAGTGTTCTCGTAGTCAAAACTGAGCTCCTCCTCGCCCGGACGCCAGAAATAGGAATGACTGCCTTTTCCGTGAGCGGGATAGTTGTGATATTTGAGTATCTGAGCCATCGCCGTTGCGACGCAACCGGTCACGGTTTCGCGACCGTCGACCTTAGGACACATCTCGTTGTAGGGGGCTTCCTGATTCCACTCCGTCGTGATAAGCGGCTTGATTTCAGGGCGTGATATGCGAGTATTAGCTTCCTGACTCATTGGTTTTGCACCGATGCTGTCAAGATAGGCAAGTTCGTTATTGTAGAACTCAATCCAATATTTCAGACCGGGATTGCCTTCGATGTCAAAACTGTCAGAATCGGAATATGCAAGCAGAGCAGGAGCAGCATCATTGGCAGGGAGTACTATAAAACCGCGGTCGCTTTTGAAAACATAAAGCTCTCCGACAGTGGTTTCATATTTGAATGATTTGGCGTCGGCAGTTGCAGACTGATTGCGCATTGAAGCTGCACGGCGCGGTTCTGAAGTCTGAAAACGGGTGAGAGCCTGTTCGGGTGTCAAATCGGCTGCCAAAACAAAGGCAGAGGAAAACATTATCGCTGCGAAAAGTGGTAAAAATCGTTTCATCGGCATAATAATTTTATAAAATTTGTCAGTGAGCCGGTTCTCGCCAACCATAATGTGATGCGCAATAAACCGTTACGTCAATATATTAAACAACGGTTCCGTGTGATTGGTTTTACATATTATTCTAAGAGTGAACCGAAAAGGCATATAAATCCTTTTATTATATGAGAAATCATCATAATAATGTAAAATATGGATAAGTCCGCAACGATATATTCCCGCTTCCTGGAGTTGGCTGTCAATTACCCCGACAGCCCCGCAATAATAGAAGACGACAGAACTCTCACATACTCGCAGCTCAACGCTATGGCAGATTCTATTCTCGACAAATTCTACGACCGTAAGCCCGGCTATGTCGGAATAGTGATGCACCATGGCGCAGAACAGATTGCCGCTATGCTTGCCGTTCTTAAAAGCGGAGCGGCTTACATTCCCGCTGAACCATCCCTTCCTCAGGAACGTATCGACTATATGATGCACACCGCCGGTGTAGAGTTGATTATAACCGATAACTATTGCCGGCATCTCAAACCTGCGCAGCGAGAAATGAAGGACCGCTCTACCCCCGACGGCGTCGCATACGTACTTTACACTTCAGGCACATCAGGTAAGCCGAAAGGCGTGGTCGTCGAGAATCATTCCGTAGTAAATTATGCCGAGGCTTTCGAAGCCGAATTTCACACCGGACCGGGCGATATCATGCTCCAGTATTCTGTGTGTTCGTTCGACATCTTCGTGGAGGAAGTCTACACCACGCTTCTCAACGGCGCAGCCGTCTGCATTCCTTCGGCAGCAGTGCACAACGGTTCGCTGCAAGGGCTGATGAAGTTTGTCGACCGCCACAAAGTGACGATTGTCGACGGCTTCCCTTACCTTCTTGCCGAGATGAACAAGCTGCCCGAAATTCCAAAATCAGTCAAGCTGATAATCAGTGGGGGCGACGTTATCCGCGCAAGCTATATCACAAATCTCCGCGACAAGGGGATAAAAATCTACAACACTTACGGTCCATCGGAAACAACGGTCTGCTCAAATTATTACCGCGTCGACAATGCCGAACCCCTCGAAGACGGCACTTATCCTGTAGGTAAAGCCGTCAAAGGCGTTAGCGTCAAGATTATGGATAAAAATCTGAAAGAGCTACAGAAGGGACAGACCGGTGAAATATGCATATTCGGCGAGGGCGTAAGCCGAGGTTATCTCGGAAATCCACCGGAGCAGAAGAATTTTGTCACACTACCCGACGGAACGCGCTTGTACCGCAGCGGAGATCTCGGATATGAACTTCCCGACGGAAATCTTGCGTTTCTGCATCGCCGCGATGACCAAGTAATGATTCTCGGCAAGCGGGTTGAGCCGGAAGAGGTCGAAAACGTGTTGAACACCTGCCCTGAAGTCGAACGCGGCGTAGTTCGTGCATTTCTCGATGAAAACGGTCTTCACTATCTGACCGCCTACATCATTCCCCGGGAAAATTGCAGTCTCCACGCTATAAAGAAATGGCTGTCTGACCGACTGACCGACTTCATGGTGCCTGAGTTCTTCGTAAGGGTTCGTCAGATTCCGCTGACGCGCCGGGGAAAGGTCGATGTCGACGCGCTGCCGGTCGTTATGAAAGAAGGAGGCGTGTGATGGTGACTCTACGAGAGATAAAGACCCTTCCGACCCTTATGCGCTGGCGGATTGAGGTGATTAGAAACGTTTTCGGTCAGGAACCCAATCCGAGACTGCTCGTTGCAAACCGCCGGTACTATCGCACCCATATCGCAGACAACTCCCATCTTGCTTTTGTCGCGGAAAATGATGGAGAGGAGTGCGGATGCGGAGCCGTGTGCTTCAGCGACGAACTGCCGTCGCCCGATAATCCTACAGGGCGATGCGCCTATCTTATGAACATCTACGTCAGGGAAGCGTTCCGTAACAAAGGCATAGCTCACTGCATTGTCAGACGCTTGATTGAAGAGGCAAAGAAACGTGAGTGCGGAAAGATTTATCTTGAGACAACAGCTGACGGGAAACCCGTCTATACATCCCTGGGGTTCAAAGAAATGCAAGATATGATGAAATATTATGGCACAGACGATTAAAATAGACAATCTTGATTGTCTCTGCAGCTCTTCGGGCAGCAAGGGCAAAATTGCATATATCCTTTATCCGATGGATATGCTTGCCGATTGGATTGAACCGGCGGCTCAAGAATATGATACGACTATTGTCGTGGTCACAGGCATGGACTGGCAAAACGTGTTCAGTCCGTGGGCGGCTAAAGGTGTACCGAAAGGCTCTCCGGATTTCAAGGGAGAATCTCCGCAATTTCTTAAACAGCTGCAACAACAGGTGATACCGTCGGTTGAGTCTTTGCTCGGTATCAGCAATGACACCACACGGACCCTCGTGGGAGTTTCCATGTCAGGATTGTTCGCCTTGTGGCAGTGGATGGTGTGCGACACGTTCGCCAATATCGCTTCCCTATCGGGGTCATTCTGGTATGAAGGCTTCCTTGATTGGTTTATGAATCGCCCGGTTCCCGCCAAAAGCGGCAAAGCATATTTCCTGCTCGGGAATCAAGAGTCAAAATCAAAAGTCAAGGCATTCAGTTCGGTTGCTGAGAATACTGAACAGATTATATCGAGATTGAGCACCGCGGGCATAGATGTCGAATTTCAGAGCGTACCCGGAAATCATTATTCCGACCCGATACCACGCCTCGCTAAAGCCTTCTCCGCATTGTATTAAAAAACTTCTTTTGAGTAGAATCCCGAAAGTCCCTATCCGGCTTTTCGAGAAGCATTCTTTTTTGTGAAAGAGAAGAATTTTATTCTTTTGTAAATATGTCCGCAGGCAAGGATTATCATGATGAAACCGAGTTTGCCGTGTACACCACCTATCGGAGAATGAGTGAATGTGGTCGCCCAATGGACAAATGCAACGACAGCGGAAACAAGGGTCACCAAGCTAACCCACCACAACACACGGGTGTATTGATTTTTTTGTTTGCTGAATTTTGAGAACCAGTTACTATTCCCGAAATGCAGAAATACGTGATATGCAACCAAAGTAAAAAATAATATCCCGACCGCAACATGCACCCACACCGATGTCACTCCTCTGCTATCGGTCGCTTCAAGCTGAATACCCGACACAAGCATAGCTACTGTCATAAAAAGCAACCACCAATCACAAATTTTCAACTTCAAAATCTTCTTCATTCTGCAAGAGAATCTTAGGGGTTAGCAAACACCGGCTCAAGAATTTCCAGTCCGAGAGCCGCCTCTATCTTTGATATAGTTTCAATAGATAGATTTTCCGTTCCCTTTAACACTCGGGAAATATATTGCTGTGAGCATCCCATGCGTTCCGCAACCAATTTTTGAGTTAACCCAAGCTCTTCCATCTTATCAAGCATCATCATAGCGATGCGTTGGGAATATCTCAGCCATGTTTTGTTTGACATGCGCCACTCAGCGTTCTCACGCCACTTAGACGGCGTTTCGCTGATGTGAGCATTAAGTTTAGACAATATTTCTTCTCGTTTCTTCATATCATACTCCTTTCTTAACTAAGCTCGGTTAGATAGTCATTAAATGAATCCATGTCTGCAATGTCGTTTTCAAGCAAGAACCTTCTTACCTTTTCCATTCGCGCCAACTCCACCAATGTATGCTCACGCTCTTGCATCGTACGAGTCAATTTGATTGCGCCACCGGTAATAATATAGATGCCCGGTTCCAACTTTATAGCATATATACGTAGCCAAGAAGCATGTCGGGGAGTGTTGTAAAGACGTGCTTTCTCTTTTCCGAGAAGCATTTCAGAGGTTCTTTCATTTTCTAATGGTCTGAATATCTCATCCAGATTTGCATCGGGAGAAATATCCATAATCAGGCATTGGAGTCTTTCGCTATCTTCTATCGTATCATAAATAGCTTGATTCACCTCTGTTATCTTGAAGTATGAAGCTAAATCAACAACATTTTTCTTAAAGAAAGATCGCAACCACACTACATCATTCCACTGATCGAGAATAGCGTCAAGAACATTATCAAGACAGTTGTCATAACGCACCGCCCATAGATTTCCGTTTTCTGTAATGAGATCAAATTTCATACCCAAGATTTTTCCATAATTAATCAATTATCACTTCGCTTGATTGACTTACTGCAAAGATACTAATTGTTATTCATATATACAACTTAAAAGTTGTATTTGTTCTTGGATTCCATAAAGAATACTTCCTTAGGGGCGCTATGTCACGACAGAAGTAAGCGAATACCGATATGGAGAGGGTGCTCTGAACTTTATTTGGATTGGATAACTGTTATTTCCTGTCGGGATTTTCCGGAAAGCAGATAGAGATATAATTTTCTATTTTTGTTTGTCTCATTAGGTTCGGCGATAAGTACGAGTGTATATTCGGCAAAAAAGTACTTAACGGTTAACCAATCTGTCGTAGTTTCGATATACTCTTTTTCTTCTGATAAAAGTCCGCTATTGTTACCGTCTCCATTATAATCAAGCACTTCAATTTGTATAATACCTGAAGGTAAATCATTGCTCCCTTTTATTTCGATTGTTTCGCCTTTGCCCGAAATCTCTATTTTGGAAGGAAAGCCAAAATCCTCTTCGGGTTCGCAAGATGTAAATATGCAGGCGATAATAACGCTTAAAAATAATATTGAAAACTTCTTCATATTGTGTCTATTTATATATTAAAAATCATCCCAACGATTATCCAGGTCGGGCGTTTGATAATTCAGTTCTATTTCATCTCTGAATCCTTCGGTCATTTTAATTACTTTGCCTCCGCTTGCTGGAATTCCGTTTGGATAACCGTATTCAGTATTTCCATGATATACAACCCTTACAGCGTTTTCTACCCCGACGGCAAAAGGAATAGTTACTGATGTGGAGCCGTTTTCCGGTATATCTACACTCTCAAATATACGCCACGTTCCGGGATCCCAGAAATTCTGGTCGTCAAAAAAAATTTCACCATCCGTATAATATGGAAACATATTTTTTACAGCATACTTTCCTTCTTTTACAGGAGTTCCGTCATTCACCACTCTCACCGTGACAAGCTTTTTGAGAGGGATGGAAAAGTTGCAGGGAATTGTACTTCCGCTCCATTTCTCATAATTATCAACAGGTATACCGAAGTCAATCTTCTTTGCGATTATATATTTATCAGCTGGGAGAACGGATAAATCAACCGAAAAGGTGTATCTGCTTTGCAGTCCTATGCCCGGTTTTTCATTGGTTTCAAAAAATATTTGATAAAATCCTGATTTATCGGTCTTTCCTTTAGCCTTGTGAATGACTGTCGAGGCAAGAAGCCCTTGAACTTTATAGTCGAAAGAAACAGGAATATTTGCTAATGGAGTTCCATCGGGAGTCTTTATGTATCCCGTTATCATCGTGCTTGTTTCTGTCGGCTGCGGGATAAGATTGTCTTCTTCTCTATCACAACTTATGGTGATAAAGGATAGTGACAGGAGTATCGGAATTATAGACCGATATTTAATCGCTTTTAATAGATATATACGCATAATATACAGATTGTTGATTGTTGTGATTTTTACTCTATTGGCTCAATAGAGTAATTATTAAAAAGAATACGTGAGCCAACTATGCACTTCCAAACTGATGGTCCTGAGAAAACCTATGATGCAGATGTAACAATAGTTGCCCACGCTATACGCGTGAGAATCACTATGCTATCTCTTGCATCAATACTAAAAGTTTCTCAGGTTTTCAGTTTGCAAGACGCATAACGCTTCTTATTTTACCAAAATGTCTTGGAACGGACAAAGCCAATCCGAATACAAAATTACCAAAAGAATTGGAATACAATAATCTTTTGCCTTGAAATATACAAAAAACAGTCGTCAGCTTATAATTTGCCGACAACCGTTTCATAATTGGTGGAGTTGGGGGGACTTGAACCCCCGTCCAAACGCGGAACTAATGAGCTTTCTA
>CAMWNF010000080.1 GCA_947175535.1 uncultured Bacteroidales bacterium | reverse complement strand
AACTGCGGAAGTAAAAATGCGCCAACTGCGGAAGTAAAAATGCGCCAACTGCGGAAGTAAAAATGCGCCAACTACGGAAGTCGTTTGCTATTTATTTGCTAATTATTGGATTATGTATTATCTTTGTGCGTTGACAATATTAGAATATGGCAGACGAATATAGACCAAGAATAATTGATGCCGAATTATTGAGACGGCTGAAAAGTACCGGAGCAGTAGTTATAGAAGGACCTAAGTGGTGTGGCAAATCTACAACAGGATTTCATCATAGCAATAGTGCGATATACATGGATAATCCTGCGTTAAAGAATCAGTATGCCCTTTTCGCAGAGGAAAATCCTGATTTAATACTTGATGGAGACACACCTCGACTAATCGATGAATGGCAGTTGGCACCTGTAATTTGGGATGCCGTACGCTATAAGGTTGACCATCGACTTGGGATGGGTCAATTCATTCTGACCGGGTCGGCAAAACCTTCGGATAGGACAAAAATAAGTCATTCCGGAACCGGGCGCTTTGCGTGGTTGCGTATGCGCCCCATGTCGCTTTTCGAATCCGGAGATTCAAGTGGAAAAATAAGTCTCGGAGAATTGTTTTCAAATCCTTCAGCGCAAGTCGGATGTGAAACGACATCCAGCCTTGAAACAATAGCCTATCTTACCTGCAGAGGCGGCTGGCCTATTGCAACAATTCTTGACAAGGATGTTGCATTGGAACCCGCGCGAAATTATTATGATGCAGTTGTTAATGTAGATATCCGTCAGATAGATGGAGTAGACCGCAGTGTAGAGAGAGCTAAAAGACTGATGCGTTCTTATGCTCGGTTTCAAGGAACGCAAACACCTGCAAGTCAACTGACCGCGGATATAAATGGTAATGGACAAAATATCATCGAGGAAAAGACTGCAAGAGAATACCTTAACGTTTTGCGGGCAATGTTTGTTATTGAGGATATGTGTGCATGGAATCCGAATCTTAAATCAAAAACGGCAATTCGTACGGCAGAAACTCTTTATTTTGTTGACCCATCTATTGCAACCGCCTCTTTAGGAGTTGGTCCCGGTGATTTGATGAATGATCTTAAGACCTTTGGGCTGATGTTCGAGACTCTGTGTGTACGGGATTTGAGAGTATATAGTCAGGCATTGGATGGAGAGGTATTTCACTACCGTGACAAAAATGGACTTGAATGTGATGCGATAGTTCATTTACGGGATGGGCGATATGGGCTGATAGAGATAAAGATAGGTGGTGAAGCGGCAATAAATGAAGCTGCTGCCAATCTTTTGAAACTTGCATCGAAAATAGATACTGACAGGATGAAGAGCCCGTCGTTTTTAATGATTTTAACAGCTGTAGGGTCTTTTGCATATCGTCGAGCTGATGGTGTAATCATCGTTCCGATAAATACTTTGCGAGATTAACGAAGATTTATATACAAGGCATAGGTTTTTATAGGCAATTGTATATGGCATGTTTATAAATTGAAATTAGTTATTAGAAAACAAATCTGGTTTCGAGGTCTGGGTGTATGATATTTTGCGGTTTTTGATTAAATTTGCGCTGATAACTATTAATCGCATAGAAAAATTGACAGAAAAAGCGGCGCAGCCGACTAAAGGGCGACAGATACTGTCGGGCATACTCAAGTATGCTATACCTCTCGTTATCAGCGTGGGGCTTTGCTATATGCTGTTTACGGGCATCGATTTCAACGAAATGATTGAGATAGTGCGCCGCGACTGCGATTACCGCTGGATTGTCGCCGCTCTCGGGCTGTCGCTGTTCTCCTACGTTTTCCGCGCCCTCCGCTGGAGCATCCAGTTGCAGGCTCTCGGCATCAGGGTGCCGCTGTTCTATCTGGTGCTCAGTATGTTCGGCACCTATGCCGTCAATCTCGTTTTCCCCCGCTTGGGCGAAGTGTGGCGCTCAGGTTATGTCGCCCAGCGTCAGGACGCGCCGTTCACGGCGGTTTTCGGCTCGATGGTCGCCGAGCGTCTCGCCGACACTATTACTGTCGCTCTTGTGGCGTTGCTGGCATTCGGGATTTCATCAGGCGCATTGATAACTTATTTCACTGATAATTCTGCGGTTATCGACGCGGCAAAATCGCTGTTGCTGTCGCCTTGGCTATGGCTTGCCGCGGTGATATGCGTAGCCGCTCTATGGTGGCTGCTCCGTCACAAGACCGCAAACCGCGTGATAGCGCGTATTCAGAAGGCGTTCCGCGAGCTGTGGGCGGGCTTTGCAGTGATAGTCAGGATGCCCGGGAAAGGACGCTGGCTTTTATGGACCTGTCTGGTCTGGGGCTGCTACTTTATGCAGCTGTTCATCGCGTTCAAGGCGTTTCCGGCGACCGAGGGTGTGATACGGAGCTACGGTGTCGGAGCTGCACTCGTCGTCTTCGCTCTGTCGAGTCTTTCGATGGGCGTGCCGTCAAACGGCGGCATAGGACCCTGGCAGTGGGCGGTGATATTCGGCTTGGGTATCTACGGGGTGGACAGCGCTGTGGCAGGTGCGTTCGCCAATGTCGTACTCGGCTCGCAGACCCTGTTGCAGATTATCTTAGGCATATTCACTTTCATAATGATAGCTCTCGACAAACGTCGTAAAAAATTAAAAAACACTAATATACAAAAATGTCAAAAGTAATTATCATCGGTGCCGGCGGTGTCGGCACGGTCGTTGCGCACAAATGCGCCCAGAACCCTGAAGTGTTCAACGAAATCGTCATTGCTTCGCGTACGAAGTCGAAATGCGATGCCATCGCCAAGGCTATCGGCGCACCCAACATCACGACCGATTCGGTCGACGCTGACTCTGTGCCTCAACTCGTCGAACTCTTCCGCCGCCATAAGCCCGACATCGTCATCAACGTAGCTCTTCCTTATCAGGACCTTACCATCATGGACGCCTGTCTCGAATGTGGCGTCAACTACCTCGACACAGCCAACTACGAGCCTAAGGACGTGGCTCACTTCGAATATTCATGGCAGTGGGCTTACCGCGAACGTTTCGAAAAAGCCGGCTTGACAGCCATCCTCGGCTGCGGCTTCGACCCGGGTGTGTCGGGCGTGTTCACCGCTTACGCCGCCAAGCATTATTTCAGCGCGATGGAATATCTCGACATCGTCGACTGCAACGCCGGCAACCACGGCAAGGCTTTCGCGACCAACTTCAACCCGGAAATCAACATCCGCGAAATCACTCAGAACGGCCGTTATTACCGCGATGGCAAGTGGGTCACTACCAAGCCTCTCGAAGTCCACATGGACCTGACTTATCCCAACATCGGTCCGCGTGACTCATATCTTCTCTATCACGAAGAGCTTGAATCGCTCGTTCAGAACTATCCGACCATCAAGCGCGCACGTTTCTGGATGACCTTCGGTCAGGAATATCTGACCCACCTCCGCGTGATTCAGAACATCGGCATGGCGCGTATCGACGAAGTCGACTACAACGGAGTGAAAATCGTACCTCTTCAGTTCCTCAAAGCCGTCCTTCCCAATCCGCAGGACCTCGGCGAAAACTATCACGGCGAAACCTCTATCGGCTGCCGCATCTCGGGTAAGGACAAGGAAGGTAAAGACCTCACATATTACATCTATAACAACTGCTCACACGAAGAAGCATACAAGGAGACAGGCATGCAGGCTGTAAGCTACACTACAGGTGTTCCGGCGATGACCGGTGCCATGATGTTCCTCACAGGTAAGTGGGTAAAACCTGGAGTTCACAACGTAGAGGAATTTGACCCGGACCCCTTCCTTTCAGAACTTGCCAAGCAAGGTCTACCCTGGCACGAAGTCTTCGGCGGAGACCTCGAGGTTGACCGGATAGACAATTGATTTTTGTTGCAGACGATGAATTTTAACGACTGCAACCGGCATTTGCGCGACGGGTTGATATCTTTCGACCCGTCGCAGCATGTCTACCGTTTCGGCGAAGAGGAGTTTGAGTCGGTGACAACGGTCGTGGAGAATCTTTTTGCCAAATTCGATGCCCGGGCGGCAGCACTTCGCAAATGCGGTGGCGACGAGCACAAAGCTGAAATGCTGATGGCGGAATGGGAGGCGAAAGGGCAGCAGGCGCGAGATCTCGGCACGCTGATGCACGACCGCATCGAGCGTCATTATCTTGGCGAGGCTCCCGACGGCGAAGCACTCTCTGACGAGACATTCACACGCTTTCTGCGCTTTGCCGCCGAGCGAACGTTGAAACCTTACCGCTCGGAATGGCGAATATTCAGCGAACAATTCAAGATAGCCGGAACACTCGACTTCCTGTCTGTCACGCCGGAAGGAGAATTCGAAATTTACGATTGGAAACGTTCGACGAAAGTCGTGGATGCAGACGGTCATATCATCGATAACTCATATCATCGCACGGCTGATTATCCGCTCGGCGGACTCGCCGACACAACGTTCAATCACTATGCGCTGCAAGTCAGCATCTATCGCTTTATCCTTGCGGAGCATTACGGCATAAACGTCAGCAGGGCTTATCTCGGCGTATTCCATCCCGATATGCCGCGGCATTATTGCGTCCCGTTGCCTTACCTTCGCGATGAAGTTGACAAACTGTTAAATCACCGGCTGAAATGTCTTTGCCACAGCAATTCATAGACGAGATTAATTCATACGGCGCACCGTGTCTCGATGGACTTGTCGACGCTTTGCTGACGACACAGCCCGCGGTGAGCATACGCGTCAACAGCGCGAAAGGAGCTACTCCGCCGGCAGACAAAGACTCTGTAGCGTGGTGTGCCGACGGAGTCTATTTCGAAAATCGTCCTCAGTTCACATTTGACCCGGCGTTTCATCAGGGCATGTATTATGTTCAGGATGCTTCGTCGATGGCAATCTCCCATGTAATCAAAGCCATATTAGCCGGGGATTCGCAGCCGGTCAGATATCTCGACGCATGCGCGGCTCCCGGAGGCAAGAGTACAGCTGCCATTTCGGCGTTACCGTCCGGTTCGCTTGTCGTGGCAAATGAGTATGATTATCGGCGTGCGTCGGTTCTGGCTGAAAATCTGGCGAAATGGGGTTCTCCGGATGTCATTGTGAGCAGGGGTGACACTTCGCGCTTTACCCGCCTTCCAGATTGCTTCGACATCATCGCTGCCGATGTGCCGTGTTCGGGCGAGGGGATGATGCGCAAGGATGCCGAGGCGGTCGCTCAGTGGTCTCCGTCGCTGGTCGCCGAATGTGTCGGGCGTCAACGTGAGATAGTCGATAATCTTTGGCAGGCACTTCGCCCCGGAGGTTATCTAATTTACAGCACCTGCACATTCAACCGTCACGAGAACGAAGATATGGTCGATTACATTTGTCATGAACTCGGCGGCGCGACGGTCGACGTGGGGCTGAATGCTTTCGAAGGGGTCGCTCAGGCTATCGGTTCTTCTCACCACTGCTATCGCTTCATTCCCGGTCTTATCCGTGGCGAAGGCTTGTTCATCAGTGCTATTCGAAAAGATGGTGACGCAGTAGCATCCGAGCCTAAAACATCCAAAAAGCCGTTGACCGCTTTTTCAAAAGTTCCGGCAGAGGCTCATAAGACTCTCGATTGGCTTGAAGGGAATTTCGAATTGGCTATGCTCGGCGACCGGGTAGTCGCACTTCCAAAGTCAGAAGCCCGAAACATCCGCGCTATTTCATCATGGCTGGATGTAATTTCGGCAGGTGTCGTCGTGGCTACTCAAAAAGGTATGGATATAATCCCGTCGCAGGAGCTTGCGATGTCGACCGCCTTCCGAGCAGATATTTTCCCGTCGGTCGAGCTTGACTATCATACTGCGGTAGCATATCTTCGCCGTGAAAATGTCTCTGTAGATGCTCCGAAAGGCTTTGTTCTGCTGACATATGGCGGTCATCCGCTTGGATTCGTGAAAAATCTCGGCAACCGCGCCAACAATCTCTATCCTCAGGCATGGAGAATAATCTCAACTAATGCACCCGATTTGCCGCCATCTGTCCTATGATCCAGGCAATCAATAAAATATACATCAGATATTATGATTCGCCGTGCGGCAGACTCATCTTGGGCGCAACGGGAGATTCGCTCTGTATGTGTGATTGGGACATCCCGGAACGTCGCCGGCGCGTTTACCGCGCTTTGTGCGATTTTTTCAATGCCGAGATAATCGACAGTGAGAATTATATTCTTACAAAGGCAGAAAAGGAACTTGATGAATATTTTGCCGGAAAAAGAAAGGAGTTCGATATACCGTTGGCTTTAGCCGCCGGAGGATTACGCGCCGACGTATGGAACTCACTTCTCGAAATAGGCTATGGCGAGACTACGACATACGGCGATGTTGCCGCTCGGGTAGGTCGCCCGAAAGCTGTGCGGGCTGTGGCGTCGGCGATAGGAGCTAATCCAATTTCGATTTTCATTCCATGTCACAGAGTCATAGGGAAATCAGGAGCATTGACCGGTTATGCCGGTGGTCTGGATGCAAAACGATTTCTTCTTGACCTTGAGCGCGGCTGATTTTATTTCCTGCCGAAGTCAGCGGGTATTTCGCCCCACAACTCCGTATTCCATTTCAGCACCGGATTTACAATGCGGTTATTGGCAAGCCACGCATCGGCGCGTCGTAACAATTCTATGACCTTGCCGTTTTCGGCGGTGGGTTTAATGGTGGTGTTGGAGTGTCCGCGACGAAGCCATGCGAGGGCGGTCTTGGAGTCAGAGTAGATAGGTGTTGTAAAATCGTTGCGGCGTGCGAGCAGCGAAGCAGCATGAATGAGCGCGATGTATTCGCCGATATTGTTGGTGCCCCCTGCCAGAGGACCTATACGGAATACCTCTTCACCGGTTGCGACCATGACTCCGCGATATTCCATCGGACCTGGATTTTTCGAACAGGCTCCGTCGACTGCGATAGCGTCGAGCCTGATTTCGGGGAATGCGGAATAATTGACAATATCTGATTTATGTGAGCCTATTGCTCTGAATATTTCAAGGTCGTCTTTCCCGTCTCCCCGGAAAGCAACAACGGCATCGGTCTGAGATGAGAAGGATTTGTAACGTGCGCCCGGATAGCCGTTGACCTGCGCTTCGCATTCTTCCCAAGAATCATAGACCCCGGGGGCGCGACCCTCCCAGACTACATAGAATTTACGTTTTGCGTATGGCATGATAATCAGGAGAACTGTAACAGGAGATTTATATCGACGGCGCGTACCCCGAGCATTTTCGCGACATCATTGCTGACCGGTTTGCCGAGGAAGGTATATGCGGCTCCGCGCAGACCGGGTATCAGTTTTAGTGCGTTTAGCGGAGATTCGGCTGCAATGATATCGTCGAACATCGTCAGCAGAGTGTTGCTGACAGCCATGGCAGCCGTGCGCGGAACAGCACTTCCGGCGTTGACGTAGCACACTCTCTGTCCATCTTCGGGTCCGTTGTCGCAGGGCGATGCAAGTGCGAGGTCAACTTTTGGCATGGACGGAAAAACAGGAGCTGTAGATTGATCAAGGTCGAAGGTTATGACTCCGCGTTTCATGTCTGCGACTTCTTCCGCCGAGACTTCAAACGGCTGCCGAAGCGAGCATGCGATAACGATGTCGGCAGTGTGGAGCGCCGAGCGGAGAACTCTCGGATGAAGCGCCGAGGCGATAATCCCGGGACCCATGGCGGCAGTGAGGTCACGGAGGCGATAAATATCGTTGTCGAAAAGTCTGACCATCGCTCCAAGTCCGACAGCCGAACGGGCAGCGGCGAGAGCCGCGAGGTCGGCACCGATAATGGTCAGTTCGCAAGGATTGACACCTGCCACACCGCCGAGCAGAATGCCTTTGCCATGAACGGCATCGGCAAGCAGAGCCGATGCGATTGCGATTGCTGCACGTCCGTCAATCTCGCGCAATATGTCGGCAAACGGATGATTTCCTGCAGCGTCGGTTATTTTATCAAGCGCGATTGCGGTCACATATTTCTGGAGCAATATTTTTATCGCGCGGGGTGAACGGCTATCAGCGTGAGCGAAACCCATCAGAAGCGCACCGCGTTTCAGACGATGGGCGTCGGCTTCAGAAATAGCAGGAAGATAGATGACTATATCGCATCTGAATGCTTCTGCCCGTTCGACAATCTCAACCCCGTGACGCGTATATGCCTCGTCAGAGAAATGTATTGACTTGGCTGCTCCGGCTTCCATTTTCACAGTGAAGCCGCGGTCGATGAGCATAGCGGCTGCCTCGGGCGTAAGCGGAAATCGTCGTTCTTCAGGCGACATTGGGTCTGGTAGACCTATCGACACCTGACGCGGGGCTACCGCCGAGCGGACAAGTTGCTCAAGTGGGGTTGGATTATTCATCGTTCAGTGCTTTATGTTGTTAGCTCCGGAAATATTTTTCAATAAAAAGTCTTACAGAATCAGCAATCTCGCTCTCGGTCTCGAGTCTCGAACTATCGAAACTTTCGGCAGCCAGGCTGTAATGAGGTTCGCGGCGTCTGAGATTCTCCGCGACATAGGTTTCGAGTTCGCCGCCGTCAGCTAATTTTGCCACCAAGGGTCTCGCAGAGCGTTCGGCAATCAACCGGCGGATTATCACTTCTTGCGGAGCATTCAGCCGCACGGTCAATCCCGCCCGGTTCATCACGGTCATATTGTCGCCGAAACAAGGAGTGCCGCCTCCGCAAGCTATGATGATGCTCTCTCTCCCGTCGGCATTCCGGATAAGTTCGGCAAGCGACCGGCTTTCCGTCTCACGGAAGGATGCTTCGCCGTCATCGGCAAAAATGCGCGAGATTGTTTTCCCGACTGATGATTCGATATATTCGTCAAGGTCAATGAACCTACGCCCGGTCGCGGCAGCTAACGCGCGACCGAGCGTAGTTTTACCTGATGCCATATAACCGATTAGGAAAATCGGTCTGTCGGAAGAGCAGAGTGATTTGCTCACTTCTGGTTCTGCTGTTTAAGCAGGTCGCGTATCTGGGTGAGGAGTTCTTCCTGAGTGGGACCGGCGGGAGCAGCTGGAGCTTCTTCGACCTTCTCTTCTTTTTTCTTAAATTTCATGATAACGCGAAGAGCCAGGAAGATGCTGAGAGCGATAATCAGAAAATCAACAATGTTCTGAATGAACATACCGTAGTTGAGAGCAACGGCTTCCTTGAGGATTTCGCCTGTAGCCGGGTCAACTTCAGCCCCGTGGAGTTCGGCAGAAAGAGTTGAGAAGTTTACACCACCTGTAGCCAGACCGACCACGGGCATAATCACGTCATTAACAAGCGAAGAGACGATTTTGCCAAATGCACCGCCGATGATAACACCGACAGCCATGTCGACAATGTTGCCTTTCATCGCAAACTCTTTGAAGTCAGTAAGAAACTTTCCCATAATTGTGTTTTTTTGTTTTGTTATTTAATTTGGTTATGTAGAATATTTACAAAAGTAAAAAATTATTCTTAATTAAATGGCGGCACTTTTATTTTTTTGTTTCGGGCGTCAGTTTTAATAGTTTTACTCCGTGATAAGGCACAGTAACATCAAATGGGGTGCTGACATCCGAGGCTAAATCTTCGTTGCGCCATATGTCGCGCACGGTCACTGCACCATCCAAGCCAAAGTCAGCGGGATTGACTGTGAATTTGTAATCGCGCAACTGCATCGCTTCGCCGTCGGTTTGGTCCCAGAGCACAAAATATGGGTCGAAGTTGAAACATCCGACCGCCACAGAGCCGTCGGCGAGAGGTTTATACCATATCTGACCGTTTTCGACTGTCAGTTTGACGGCAGGAGAGCATAGTTCGTCCTGATTGACAGCTATTACCTCGCGGTTGGTAAGAAGTGAGAGTGTGAAATCATCGAGCAGTTCCATGTCGCAGCCGAGCAGCAGCGGTGCGGACAGGATAGCCCACAGAGATACGTGGGAATATTGTTCGTCGGGTGTCAGCATGGTGGGATGCTTTGGGGTGCCCCAGCCGCCACCGACGTGACCGACGACCATCATGTCAGGGTCGTTGAAGCGTCCCGGTGCGGTCGCCGGAGCGCATACATCCTGGCAGTTGCCGATTGCCTGGACGACGTTCCATTCGTCAGTTATGTCGCGGGTAGTGCGCCACAGATTGCCGCCAGCCTCGGCGCCCCACACCCACACTCTCGGCGCTCCGTAGCCGACGCAATAGACGATGTCGCGTCCGGCACTGTCAAGCGCAGCGCGCATAAGGTCATAAGGAGCGCGTATCGAGCCTTCGCTTGAGTCCTTTTCGACTTGAGTGTGGCTGCAATAGTCGTACTTCAGATAATCAACGCCCCAGTCAGCCCATGTCTTGGCGTCGGTGTATTCGTGACCGTATGACGCGGGATAGTCGCCGCAAGTTGTCGGACCGGGAGAAGAGTAGATGCCGAATTTCATTCCCTTAGAGTGCATGTAATCGCTGAGAGCTTTCATGTCTTTCCAGTTGCCATTGGGCTGCAATGTGCCGTCTGCCGACCGTTGTTTGGCTGCCCAGCCGTCGTCGACGCTGACATATGTCCAGCCGTAGGGATGAAGTTTTTCATACATTATGTCGGTCGTCCGTCGCAGTATGCTGTCGCTCGCGTTGAAACGGCAGCAGTTCCAGCTGCTCCAGCCCATTATCGGAGTCAGTGAGATGGTGTCGCCGATTTTTATAGTCACGTCCGTTTCATCTGCGCCGGCATCATTTTTCGCGGTCAGCCTGACCTTGTAGTCGCCTTTTTCCTTGACTGCGCCGGTGATGATTCCTGTCGTCTCGTCGATTACGAGTCCTTCGGGGAGTCCTTCGGCGGAGTAGGTCATCGGTCGTTGTCCCGATGCCATCACAGACCAAAGGAAATCTGCGCCGGGGGTCGCGCCGTAGACCTTCGGGTTGTTAATCAGAGGCGCATCCTGAGCTTCGGGTGTCAGTATGTAAGCTTCTTTACTGATTGCCTTAGGCATGACCGGGATGGCTTTTACCTCGCCGTCGTCGACAGTGGTGAATCTGACATCAATCCAATCGCCGTGGTCATACATGAATTCGTCGTCACACATATCTATGAGCAACAGCACCTTGTCAATGCCTCTGAGGTCAACATCGAACTCCTTCGCTGCGTCGCCGCGACTCATCACGCCGCTTTGCCACAGTTCTTTACCGTCGCCGATTATCTTGAACTCGAGTTTCGTGGCAAAGAGGTTCGTGTCGTCAGGGCCCGCGAGACCTTCGACTTTGATTGCCTTGCCGCCGAGGTCAAAGAGCATGCGGCTGATGGCGTGACCGCCGATGCCGTGTTCATATTTGGTGCCGCCCACGCTCAGCGGAGTGCCGACTACCGAGCGGTTTACGACCGGACGACCCCAGTCCTGAACATAGTAGCCGTGTGAATCGATTTCATCGAGCCTGATTGTACGTTCGCTTGCCGGAGCGTTTGCACTGACTGTCGCAATAATTGCCGCGAATAGAGATATGATTTTGAAATTCATAAATTCTAATCTTATTTATTCTTCGCAACAAAAATACTCAAAACTCTCCGTCTCGCCAACACCACAAGGCAAAAACTTGTGAAGCCGGCTGAGAGTCTTTGTAATTGCGGAATAAAACGACTATTCTTCCGGCTATCTTCGCCAAACGAGCAAGGCATACAGCTCTCGTCCGAAAGGGAATCAGCCGGCGTGGCGTCGATATACGCGACTCTGTATTCGTATGTCATATGACCTATGAAGTAATCTCATAGGGGGCGGGAAGCGGGTGAGGCCTATAATATAATAAGCTGTCTTCCCTAAGGGTGGGGAAATCGGGGGACGCTGTTGTCAGACAGATATCCGCCTATCCTTTTGTAGTAGGTTTTCCTGTTTGGGA
>CAMWNF010000079.1 GCA_947175535.1 uncultured Bacteroidales bacterium | reverse complement strand
CGAGCGGGTGTAATTGAACTCCTGCGAATCAACATCGCCGGGTATCCAGAATGCTGTGGCATCCTCAGGTATAGCGAACTGTGTCAGTTCGTCGGTTATGATAAAGGAATGCAAATCGGGCTGGGGAGACGGAAATTCATAGCGGAACCCTACCCCGTCGTCAAAGACTCTAAACCGCAAATCAAGCAAACGCCCTGTCTCAGGCTGACGAAGATTAAGCAGCAGTTCATTATAGTTGTTCCTTATTGTCGCTTCCTCACCCCACACGGGAGACCATGTCTCGTCGACTGAACCGCGACTCTCTCCCACGAATTCAAAACCTGATTTCAGATTTGAACCGTCAATAAGTTCAAACCCCAGACGGCTGTTATTTACAACCGCTTTACCTTCATATGTGACTGAATAAAAAGGGACTCCTTGAGCGTCAAGTTCGATAGTGACTGCCACATTACCGTCAGGCGACTTTATTTCGTGACTGTAAGCCGCTGTCGCAATACAAAATGAAAATAAAAAAATGCCAAACCTATTCATCAATCTAACTTAGAAATCGTATTAATTACTTTTGAACCGGGCTGAAACGGTAAAGTACCACATCCTGCGCCGGGATGTTGACCGTAATATTCTTATCCGTTATACCTTCATCCTTATGCTTCCATAAATTACGGATTTTATAATGATGCTCTGCCGGGAGAAAATATCTTTTCGTCATCACATCGTGAGTGGCAAGGTCCCGCCAGTCGAGTTCAACTTTTTTAGGTTCACGATTACGGTTGAACACACACAAAGCCCAATCTCCGTCAACAAGCGGCTTGTACCAGTATTCGATGCCGTCGCGGGATATAAATCGCCACCCCTGCACTCCAAGCGCGTCCTGGTCGATAGCAATCACCTCTTTGTTCGTCAATATTTCCTTTGTAGCATCGGACATATTTCGGATATCATTACCCATGATAAGAGGTGCTGCCATCATACACCACAGAGTGAAATGCGTGCGGTCTTGATTCTCGCTCATGCCGTTACCGACCTCAAGCATATCCGGGTCATTCCAATGACCGGGTCCGGCGTATTTACGCAAAGGCTCGTTCTTGTCAACAATCTGCAACACTCCGAGAGGATTCCAGAATCCCTCGCCGAACTGTTTGTCATTGTCAAAGATACAACCGATGTCACCAGTCGTACGCCACAAATGCCCGGTTTCAGGAGCCCATTCCCAAGGCTGATTGCTACCCCATTCGCATATGCTGAATACGATAGGTCTCCCTGCCGCATAAAGCGCATCGCGCATCAGGCGATATGAACCTTTGGGATTCTGGTCGGGCGTATTACACCAGTCATATTTCAGATAGTCTATGCCCCAGTCGGCATAAGTCATCGCATCCTGATATTCATGTCCGAGGCTCCCGGGTTCGCCCGCACAGGTCTTACAGCCGGCGTCGCTGTAAATGCCCAACTTCAGACCTTTTGCATGGACATAGTCGGAAAGCGCCTTTATTCCTGACGGAAAAGTGACCGAATCACACTGTATGTATCCTTTCGCATCGCGTTCGCCATGCCAGCAGTCATCTATATTGACATATACATAGCCGCAGTCTGCCAAACCTGTCGAAACCATCGCGTCAGCTATCTCCTTGATATCTTTCTCACTGATATTGGAACCGAATTTGTTCCATGAACTCCATCCCATAGGAGGCGTCTGAGCCAGATTATCCCATTTTTGTGCAGTAATTGTCTGAGGTGCGCCAAGAGTTGCGGTAACTGCTATAGCGAAAAATGTTTTGAAAAGATTCATAATAATGGTTTTAAGGTCTTCGGCTATGTTGAAAAAGTAAAATCTCGTGGAAGAGCTTACAGGAAACTCATCCACGAGGTAAAATTCATTATAACTGTTTCGATAAACTAATGCCCATCATTCACCTTTCATGTAGTGATGATAACCATTCAGTTTATTCCATGCTCCTCGTGTGAAATCGGGAACTTCGACCGGAGCTGAATTATTTTCAAGAGATATTCGGGTCAGTTCACCCAGCGATGACCATTCGGCAGCGTCATAAACATCCTCATCCAGAGGCAGACCGTTAAGCAGACAGTAGACAAGACGAGAATCCATGATATAGTCCATGCCACCATGACCGCCGATTTCTTTTGCACGCTCTTCGAGTTCGACCTGAATCGGATGCTTGTATTTTTCCATCAATGCTTTCTTCACGTCTTCGGGCACACATTCGTGAGCCGAAAGATTTTCGTGGTCTGCAACAATCGAAGAATCCTGAACCGAACGGAAGAGATAGCCTTCAACCGGATATTTATTTGCAAAGCCATCTGTACCCGTAAGTTGGTACATACGTGAGTAAGGACGGGGATTCATCACGTCATGCTGAATGTGCATTGTCTGACCGTTCTCGGTCATAATCATTGTCATGGTGTGGTCTCCGTTCTGGAAATTTTCAGAAGTACGACCCTGACGTTCAACCATCTTTGGACCTGTGACAGCCTTCGTATCCATTGCCACGAGATAATTCATCTTGTTACCACGGTGAAGGTTCACAAGTTGCGCTGCCGGACCCATGCCATGAGTAGCGTAGACATCCCCGCGGTTCTGCTCGTTGAAATCGAGACGCCAGTTGCCTTCATACTCATTCCAGAAATCTTCAAGATTATGGATATAAGAGCCTTCGACGTGAAGGACATCGCCGAAGAGACCCTGTTGAGCCATATTCAATGTAGTAAGCTCAAAAAAGTCATACACACAGTTTTCGAGCATCATGCAGTGCTTACGGGTCTTTTCAGCTGTGTTGACAAGCTGCCAGCACTCATCGAGACTCTGTGCCGCAGGGACTTCCATTGCGACATTCTTTCCATGTTCCATTGCATACACAGCCATCGGCACATGATTCTTCCAGTCTGTCGCAATATACACAAGGTCTATGTCAGGACGTTGACAAAGTTCCATCCACGCAGAGTCACCTACATATTCATCGGCGGCAGGTCGACCGTTATCTGCAAGTATTTTCTGAGTTGCCTCAACGCGGTCGGCATGCTTGTCGCAGACAGCCTTAATCGAAGTGCGGTCGATATTGCTGAAACGATGCACAGCACCGGGACCACGCATACCCAAACCTATAAATCCAACTCTGACAGAATCCATCGGGTCCAATCTTAGAGCTACGACATCCTGCTGGTCAGCCGGACGTTCCGGCACCTCTGTTCTGATTATTCCATCGACAACCGCATATTTACCATCCGGAGTCTTATTACCTGATGGCGCGCATGCTGTCATCACTGCAAGCGCAGTCAAAAAAATAGAAAATTGGATTTTAATACTTTTCATTTGATTGGTCTATGTATATGATTTTTTTCAAAGTGAAGCGATATATGCATCCATTTCTGCGGTATGCTCGTCAAAACTCTTCAGAAGTTCCAATTGAGCAATCGTGCGTTGCAAATTATGCTCTGGATGCTGAATTTTGAAATAAACATCTCCTTTGAGATAATCGGTCAGGAAGCGTACTGCAGTCATATATGTAAGAAGTTTAGCTCCGAACGGAAGCGTCTTCTTTTCGACATCGGTGAGCATTGGTGCAGCGGTTTCTATATAGCCTTTGGTAAATGCACGGAAAACATCCATATTGACACCTATGCGGGACAAATCAACGTCATCTTCTGCTCCGGTGTTACCTGCCGTACGCATGAAGTCACCGAAATCTGACATCACAAAACCGGGCATCGTAGTGTCAAGGTCAATTACACAAAGCACATTATCATCTTTGTCGAAAAGTATATTATTTACCTTCGTATCGCAATGGGATATACGTTTGGGCAACTCACCTTTTGCATAAAGACGTTCAGCCATTGTCATTTCCTCTGCTCGGGAAAGCACTTTGTCAACCAAATCACGCACCTTGGAAAGACGACCCATTTTGTCTGCTTTTATAGCTTCGTCAAGCTGACGCAGACGGGCGGACATATTATGAAAATCAGGAATAGTCTCACCGAGAACAGGAACGTCGTCACCGATAAAGTAAGCGTGGAATTCGCCGAATGCACGTCCTGTACGGTATGCCATTTCAGGCGTGCCTTGTTCGTGGGTCACACAATCCTTGATTTCTACCGTAACGCGCCAATAACTTTCACCGTCGAAATAATATAGTTTCCCGTCTTTTGTCGGTACTACGGTAAGAGTCCGTCGGTCGATGTCTTCCGCGCCGGCTTGTTCAAGACGTTTGCGGATATGCTCGGTAATCTTCACCATATTCTCCTGTAACAGGTCGACATCAGTGAAGATTGAATGATTGATACGTTGTAAGATATAATTGGGTGTTTCGTCTGACTCGGTCGTAATCAGGTATGTGTCGTTGATAAGACCTGACCCGCACGGTTTCGCATCGACAGCTTTTCCGTCAAGTGCAAATTTCGATGCTATTTCAAGGATAGATGCCATGGTTTTACTTTATGATTTGGTTAATACAGAATGAGATGAAAACAATAGGAAGTAATTGTACACCCGTAGGGAATCGAACCCTAATCTGAGGAACCGGAATCCTCTATTCTATCCATTGAAATACGGGTGCGGATAGTTCTTCATATTAAATCCATGCAAATTTAAGATTAATTTCGTAGATTTGCAAAAAAGAATCGGGCTATGAGCGTAAGGATAGACAGTACATGGAAAGAGCAATTGAGTGCCGAATGGGAGAAAGACTACTTTGTCAGGCTTACCGATTTTGTGCGTCAGAGATACGGCTGTTCGACAGTATATCCTCCCGGTGGAAAAATTTTTGCAGCGTTTGACTCCTGTCCGTTTGACAAGGTTAAGGTAGTCATACTCGGTCAAGACCCTTATCACGGACCCGGACAGGCAAACGGCTTGTGCTTCTCTGTTTCACCGGGCGTAGAGCTTCCCCCGTCGCTTATAAATATTTTCAAGGAAGTGGCAGACGACCTCGGAAAGCCGATGCCTACCGATGGCAATCTCGAACGCTGGGCGCGCCAGGGGGTGCTGTTGCTCAATGCGACTCTGACTGTCGAAGCCCACAAGGCAGGTTCGCATCAGGGACATGGATGGGAGGAGTTCACCGATGCCGCAGTAAGACGTCTTGCAGAAGAACGTGACGGACTTGTCTTCCTGCTCTGGGGAAGCTACGCAATCAGGAAAGGAGCATTCATCGACAGAAACCGGCATCTCGTCCTGACAGCCCCTCATCCTTCTCCATTATCTGCTTACAGAGGCTTTTTCGGTTGTCATCATTTTTCTCAGGCTAACGCATGGCTTGAGTCTCACGGTCAGACACCAATTGAATGGTAATGAAAGCACCCATACATCACATAATCTTTATTATCCTCGTCTGCATGACCACATACAAAGGTCATGCTCTCGACACTATGCCCGGTGCATTCGATGACCGCATCCGCACAATGCAGATAACACATTCGACCAATGAATTTGCTCCTCCTGTAATCATCCAAGACACTAACGACCGACTTACATTCAGTTTCGACCATCTTGCCGACGACCGGGAGTTTTTCCGATATCGACTCGTGCACTGCAACGCTGACTGGCAACCGTCAGGGCTCGTAGACAGCGAGATTATCGACGGATTCAACGAAGGGTCTATCGATGATTATGAGTTCTCGCAGGGAACGACGGTCAATTATGTCAATTATCGTTTCGAAATACCCAATGAACACATCGTCCCTTTAGTATCCGGCAATTACCTTCTGACTGTCTACCGTGAAAATGACCCGGACAAAGTAGTTGCACAGTGGAGATTTATGGTAAGCGAACACGTTGCAAAAATAGGTGCTGACCTTACAACACGAACCGACAAAGACTATAATCAGAGTCATCAGCAATTGTCAGTAATCGTTGATACAGAACGTATCGATGTCACAGACCCGTTCAACGACATGACTGTAATGATTCAACAGAACGGACGGCTTGACAATGAAATCGCCCTACGTCATCCCATGAGGATGTCCGGCAGAAAAGCGATATACGAACACAGTGCTCCGCTGATTTTTGAAGCAGGTAACGAATATCGGCGCTTCGAAACAGTCTCTCTTGACTACCCTGGTATGCACATTGCTGAAATCGGTTATGTCAACCCGTATTACCACGCGGTATTGATGACAGATAAGCCGCGCGTTGCGGAACAGTATCTCTACGATAGTACTCAGCATGGCAGGTTCAAAATCAGGGAATATGATTCTGACGATGCCGATATCAAAGCTGACTATGTCGTCGTCCACTTCACGCTCGATTGTGCACCGATGCCCGAAACCATGATTTTCATAGACGGAGACCTGACATCACGGCGTTTTGACGAAACATCCCGCATGACATTTAATCCTGCCACCGGTCTTTACGAAAAAGCAATGCTGTTGAAACAAGGCTCATACAACTATCAGTATCTGACCGTCTCACCTGGTCAGAAATCAGGGCACTCAACAATCATAGACGGAGATAAATGTCAGACAGTCAATGAATATCTGATAAAAGTTTACACCCGACGACCGGGAGACAGATATGACCGTCTTATCGGTGTATCACAGATTGTCAGCGACAGATAGAGACTAACTATGATTAAAACAGAAGAAGAAATAATGTTACAGATACAAGATACACTGGTGAGTCTTGATCTCGCCGAACAATTTTTCTGCTGCGACCTCGACAGCTGTCTGGGGGAATGCTGCATCGAAGGTGATGCAGGAGCTCCTATCACTGAAGACGAGCGTCGGAAACTCGAAAATGTTCTCCCGGTAATCTGGGATGACCTTCTTCCGGCTGCCAAGCGTGAAATTGAAGAAAACGGAGTTTCATACATCGACGAGGAAGGTGACCTTGTTACATCGATAGTCGACGGTAAGAATTGTGTGTTCACCACCTTTGGTCCGGGCGGCATGTGCTACTGCGCGATTGAGAAAGCTTATCGCGAAGGTAAAACTGACTTCATGAAACCTGCGTCATGCCATCTTTATCCTGTCCGCCTTACAAAATATCCGACATTCACCGCCGTTAATTACCACAAATGGAAAATCTGTAAATGCGCCGAGATATTAGGACGTGCAAAGGGTATCCGCCTCTACCGTTTCCTCGAAGGTCCGCTGGTAAGACAATTCGGTCAAGAATGGTACAATGAACTCGTTGAGGCTTGTGAGGCATATCTTGAGCAATATGGTGACAAATGAACGACAGAATATGTGTAAAAACAGACAAGCATCATTTGAAGGATTACGCCATCAGCAACTGACGCGATATATCACGCCGCTACGCGAAGGCGGCTCTCTTCCTGCGCTCGGCGAAGCTGACGACGGTTTCAAATATGTCGTCAAATTCCGCGGTGCCGGTCATGGAGCGAAAGCTCTCATCGCCGAAATGATAGGAGGAGAAGTAGCCCGTGCCTTGGGGCTGAGAGTACCAGAACTCGTTTTTCTTGACCTTGACGAAGATTTCGGCAGAACGGAAGGTGACGAAGAAATTCAAGACCTTCTTAAGGCAAGTCAAGGATTAAACCTCGGTCTGCACTTCCTGAGTGGTGCATTGACGTTTGATCCTGTCGTGAACGATGTCGACCCGATGGAGGCGTCTCTGGTTGTATGGCTTGACGCTTTTCTCACTAATGTTGACCGAACGGTCAAGAATACCAACATGCTCGTTTGGAACCGTGAACTATGGCTGATTGACCACGGTGCGACTTTGTTTTTCCATCATTCGTGGAAAGGTTGGGAAAAAGCCATGCTGTCACCGTTTCCATACATAAAAGACCACTCCCTGCTCCGCTACGCTTCGAGACTTGAAGAAGCAGCCAAGATAGCTCGCGAAAAAATCACTCCCGAGCTACTCGACTCGATTATCGACGGATTGCCTGACGAATGGCTTCACCACGATGGCAGCGATGAGACTCCTGATGAAATAAGAGCAGTCTATAAGCAGTTTCTGAAAGGGAGACTCGCAGAAAGTAATATTTTCCTAAACGAAGCGCAAAATGCACGACAAGCACTTATATGAATATACAGTGGTGCGTTATGTGCCACATATCGAACGGGAGGAGTTCATCAATGTGGGTCTCGTTATGATGTGCAAGCGGAAGAAATGGCTTAAAATCGCCTTGGAGCCTAACTTTGAACGTATTCACGCATTTGGTGCTCTTCACAGTGACGAAGAGATTCAATGTCAACTCGAAGGTTTGAGAAAAGTAGCCAACGGCTCGCATGACGGAGGTCAGATTGCGCAATTCGATGTGCCTGAACGCTTCAGGTGGCTGTCGGCAGTCAGAAGCGCATGCATCCAAACCTCTCGTCCTCACCCCGGTATTTGCGATGACCTCGACGAGACCTTCGAACGCCTGCTTAACGAACTCGTAAGATAATGGCACGTCACAACGAGACAGGACGATGGGGCGAAGATGTCGCAGCCGAATATCTTGCTGCCAGGGGTTATGCGATTGCCGAACGCAACTGGCGCAGCGGTCACTATGAAATCGACATAGTGGCTTACAAAGGCTCGCGGATTGTATTTGTAGAGGTAAAGACGCGTACCCGCGACTATGACGACCCGATTGAAGCTGTCGACCGGAACAAAGCCCTGCGTCTGATACGCGCCGCCAATGTCTACATTGACGCCAAAGATATCAACCATGAGATGCAGTTTGACCTGATTGCTGTCAACGGTTCTCCCGCCGACTATCGAATCGAGCATATACCGGACGCATTCGAATCTCCGTTACGCACTTACTGATTTATTATGATGGTGTGCGAAATGAATATGCACCTCATAGAACTTACGTCGTGTTACCAACATTACGATTCCATATGATATCATGGTCACGACAGTCAGCGGCAAGAAATAGTCGAAGCCGTTACACATCTCAGCCGTAAGGAACAACGCCATGAGCGGAGCACGGATAACGCCCGCCATGACACCTGCCATCCCTATATATGCGAAAACCTGCGGTGCAAGTCCGATACCGAGCAGATTATTCATCAGCACGGCAAAGAACAGACCGGCGATACATCCGGCAAACAATGTCGGGGCGAAATCACCTGCCACTCCGCCGCCGCTGTTAGATGCCGAACATGCGAAGCATTTCAAAATCAAGACTGCACCTAAAATCATAGGAAGCGTCAGATAAATAGAGATTCCGCCATTAAAAACAGATGCATCGAACGGTGCGACCCAATCTGTGTTGATTATGTCCTTAATCACATCATAACCTTCGCCATAAAGACTCGGGAACATAAAGAGTGTCAGAGCAAGAACAGCCCCTGATGCCAGATTCTCTATCCACGGACTGCGTATTGATTCATAGACCTTGCGCATTTTCTTCATCACCAATGAATAGTACACCGAGTATAGCCCACAGAACACGCCTAAAATCAATGCCCATAAGAGCATAGACGGCTCGAAAGATATATTGTGATTCCATGTTATGTCAAGCGTACAACCCGACAAGACATAGGCTGTCATTGCCGCTGATATCGAAGATGCAAAGAGTGCGATAACCGAAACGGTTGTCAATGCCATACCCAAGACCTCTATCGTGAATAAAGCCCCACCGACAGGAGCTTTGAATATTCCTGCTATACCTGCTCCGGCTCCACAGGCAATCAGGAGGTAAATTGTCTCTGCCGGAACTCCGCATATACGACCAATGTTACTACCTATGGCAGCTCCCGTATATGCTATAGGTCCCTCAGAGCCGGCAGAACCTCCGAATGCAAGAGTGAAAGTACTTGCAATTGTCGGCGAATATAAGAGTTTCGAACTCAACAGATATTTCTTCTCTGCAAGGTCGTTTACCAATTTATCGACTCCGTGAGAAATGCGGTCTCGAATAATATATCGCTGATATATACCCGCAAGCAGGATACCGACAACCGGTAACCAAAGCAATGTCCAATCTGGACCATCAGAAATCCATAGAGGATGTAAAAACATGGAAACCTTACCGATAAGCCATTTCAGCAATGCCGCGCCCGCTCCAGCCAGAATACCGACGATGACAGCAAGTACGACAAGCCTGATTTTATCAGATGCTTTAGGCATAAATCGGAGTCTCTGTTCACCGACTGTTCTCGCATCATCGCCAGACGGTCTTTTATAAAATAGTGATGAAAAGTTCATGTTTATTTATCAGCGTTTCAAATTTTAACATTCAGAGAGCCATTTTTGTTTTTATTCCTATTTGATTTATTCTTTGTATCTTTGTAAGAAATTGAATGATTATGGCAAATCAGACAAAAACCAATGCTGTGCGCCTGCTCGAAAAAGCAAAGCTGAGCTTCGAGACAGTCCCTTATGAAGTCGATGAAAACGACCTCGCGGCTACTCATGTCGCCGAGCAACTCGGTGAGGATATCTCTCAAGTGTTCAAAACCCTTGTACTTCACGGCGACCGCTCGGGCTATTTCGTCTGTGTGATTCCCGGCGATAAAGAAGTCGACCTCAAGAAAGCCGCTAAAGTGGCAGGCGCGAAAAAAGCAGAGATGATACCCATGAAAGACCTTCTGGCAACGACAGGTTATATACGCGGAGGATGCTCACCTATCGGAATGAAAAAGCCTTTCCCGACGTTCTTCGACGAGTCGGCACTGAATTTCGATTTCATATATGTCAGCGCCGGTATACGCGGTTTGCAGATTAAAATCAACCCCTCAGACCTGATTGGCTTTGTCAAGGCTTCAGTTGCTGATTTGACTACCGATAATTAAACCCTCATGAATACATTCGGACACATATACCGCCTTACATCTTTCGGAGAAAGTCACGGCGCGGCTATCGGAGGCGTCATTGACGGTGTTCCTGCCGGAATTGAAATTGACCTCGCCGAAATCCAGACAGAACTCGACCGTCGCCGTCCCGGACAATCAGCGATTGTGACCGGACGACGTGAATCAGACCGAGTGAAGATACTTTCGGGAATTTTCGAAGGGCGCACGCTTGGCACACCCATCGGCTTCATAATCGAAAACGCTGACCATCATAGCAATGATTATGAGACAATGCGCCACTGCTATCGTCCATCCCATGCCGACTACACATATCAGGTCAAATATGGAATACGTGACCATCGTGGAGGCGGAAGATCTTCAGCTCGCGAGACGGCCTCGCGTGTTGTAGCCGGAGCTATTGCAAAGCAGATTCTTAAACGGAAAGGCATCAACATCGCCGCATATACCTCGCAAGTCGGTGATGTCGCTCTGCATGCCGACTATAGGTCTCTTGACCTTACGATGACCGAGACAAATCCCGTGCGCTGTCCTGATGAAACTGCGGCAGACAAAATGGAAGCGTTGATTCTTGAAGTCAAGTCACAAGGCGATACCGTAGGTGGAATCGTAAGCTGCGTCGTGACAGGAGTTCCTGCAGGTCTCGGCGAACCTGTTTTCGGCAAACTTCATGCCCGACTTGCTGATGCCATGTTAAGCATTAATGCCGCAAAAGGATTCGACTATGGCATGGGATTCGCAGGGGCGTCGATGCGAGGATCAGAGACAATCGACAGGTTTATATGCGATGGCGACAAGATTCACACGGAAACGAACAACTCAGGGGGTATACAGGGCGGTATATCCAACGGAGAAGATATATACTTCAGAGTCGCATTCAAACCTGTTGCCACTCTGTTACAGGAAGTCACTACCATAACCGATTCCGGAGAGCGTATGACACTCAAAGTGAAGGGGCGTCACGACCCTTGTGTGGTGCCACGCGCCGTGCCGGTTGTCGAAGCTATGACGGCAATGGTCATACTTGACGCTGTATTGCTTGACAAGACCACTCATATATAATCATAAGCAGGTGAATCCTTATTATAAAGATTATTCCGAGTTCCTTGCAGAACACTTCGACGGAAAAGTTCAGAAACTTACCGTTGATGCCGGGTTCACCTGTCCTAACCGCGACGGCTCGCTTGGCAGAGGCGGATGCATTTATTGCAACAACACCTCATTTTCTCCAACTACTGGGGCAAAACATCGGTCTGTAACTCAGCAGCTACAGGATGGGAAACGCTTCTTCTCGGGTAAATATCCCGACATGAAATATCTGGCTTATTTCCAGTCCTACACCAATACTTATGCCGCAGTGGACGACCTGATGGCGTTATATGCGGAAGCTCTTGAAGTTGACGATATTGTCGGCATCATTATAGGAACGCGTCCCGA
>CAMWNF010000078.1 GCA_947175535.1 uncultured Bacteroidales bacterium | reverse complement strand
TTTTTTGCGGTTTTGATAGCTCAATGTTTTTAGTTAAATTTGTAAGTTGAAATATTGAATGCTATGGTGAAAGCCCCGAAAAATATAGCCGTCATAGGTGCCACCGGTTCCATAGGCACCCAGACACTCGAAATAATTGACTCTCATCCCGAACTTTACCGCGTTACGGTCATGGCAGCCGGCAGTAAAGTTGACAAACTTATCGAACTTGCCCGTCATCATCGTCCTTCACTCGCTGTAATTGCCGATGTCACCAAATACAATGCTTTACGAGACGCCCTCGAACCGTTAGGCATAGAGACCGCTGCCGGCGAGCATGCGCTTTGCGATGCCGTCTGCCGCGATGATGTCGATATGGTCGTAACAGCCACTGTCGGCTACAGCGGACTCGCTCCGACGATCGCTGCAATAAAATCCGGTAAAGACATCGCTCTTGCCAATAAAGAGACTCTTGTTGTCGCCGGTAAATACATTACATCACTTCTTGAGAAATCTAATTCACAAATCTACCCGGTTGATTCAGAGCATTCGGCAATCTACCAATGTCTTGAAGGAGAAAAGCGCGAGAACGTAAAGAAACTTATCATAACTGCTTCAGGCGGACCCTTCCGCACATGGACAGCGGACCGCATTGCAAAAGCCACAGCTTCTGATGCACTCCGCCACCCAAACTGGTCAATGGGTGCTAAAATCACAATTGATTCAGCTACGATGATGAACAAAGCCTTTGAAATCATAGAGGCAAAATGGCTCTTCGGATTTGAAGCAGACGAGATTGAAGCTGTTGTTCATCCTCAGTCAATCGTACACTCAATGGTCGAATTCAATGACGGAGCGATTAAAGCTCAGTTAGGTCTGCCTGACATGAAACTCCCGATTGCCTATGCCCTCGGAGAAGGCAAACGCCTGAAAGGCGCAGAAAAGCCCTTATCAATCACCGACTTTGCAACTCTGACGTTCGAACGCCCTGATGCCGGACGTTTCCCCTGTCTTTCACTGGCACATGAAGCTCTTACACGAGGCGGCAACTCGGCATGCGTGATTAATGCCGCAAATGAAATTGCCGTAGCTGAATTTCTTGCCGGCAACATTGGGTTCAACGATATTTATAAAATTATTGAGAAAACATTATCGGAGATTACTTTTATCGAAAATCCCGATTACCAAGATTTTGTAACAACCAACAACGAGGCGCGCGTATTCGCCTCATCATTATGCTGATAATCTGCAATCAAAATAAATAAACATTTCTAATGGAAAGTACTCTGATGAAAGCCCTGCAACTTATTGTTGCACTACTGATATTAGTAACAGTTCATGAATTCGGACACTATATTTTCGCCCGAATATTCGGTATCAAGGTAAACCGATTCTATCTGTTTTTCAATCCTTGGTTCTCATTACTCAAGTATCGACCTGACAAAGGGACCCTCGAAGTAATCGGATGGACCGACAAGGACGGAAATGACAAAGCGTGGAAGACGTTCAAAGTCGGAAAGACATATCCGCCGCGTGCAGATGGTAAACAGAGCTGGCGTAACACACTTTATGGTCTCGGATGGCTTCCTCTTGGAGGATACTGCGACATAGCGGGTATGGTCGATGAAACAAAGAGTTCCAAAGATCTCGAATCCGAGCCACAACCGTGGGAGTTCCGTTCGAAAGCTGTCCACAAACGCTTTATGGTCATGGTTGCCGGTGTCCTTTTCAATTTTATACTTGCGATTGTGATTTATGCCGGTATTGCAATCCATTGGGGCGATCGCGTAGTGCCGTTCTCAGCAATGACCGAAGGCATGGACTTCAGTCAGGAAATGCAAGATGCAGGTTTCCGTAACGGTGACCGACTATTATCGCTCAATGGCAAGCCTCTCGATGCTAAAGACTACAGTGTGTCATGGGACATCGTTCAACCCGGAGCTATAGTAGAAGTCCTTCGTAACGGACGCGACACCGTCAATATTGAAATAACAGACCATCTTCTTTCCTCCATTCTGCCGAAAGGCAACCACTATCAGCCAATGACTATCCGTGTCCCGGTGATTATCGCTGATGTTCAGCCTGGAGAAGGTGCTAAGGCGGCTGGTCTGCTGAAAACCGACCGAATTGTAAAAGTCGGTAACGACACAACCCCCACTATAACTGAATTCCTGCCTGTCCTCGCCGAGAATAAAGGTGCAACACTACCATTTGTAATCCTGCGAGATGGCAAAGAAGAAACCATTGATGTTTCAATCAACGATAACGGTAAAATCGGCATACAGATGCTCTCGCCCTCTGAAATATTTGATATCGAGGAAGTCCATTACTCATTCTTCGCGGCAATTCCCCGCGGTTGGGAAATCGGTACAGACCGCTTGACGAGCTACGTTTCTTCACTGAAATTGGTGTTCAGCAAGGAAGGAGCTCAGAGCGTCGGTGGCTTCGGAACCCTCGGGAGTCTGTTCCCCGACTCATGGAACTGGTATACGTTCTGGCAGATTACAGCCTTCCTGTCTGTCATCCTTGCATTCATGAATATCATTCCCATTCCTGGCCTTGATGGCGGCTACATACTCTTCCTGCTTATCGAACTGATTACGCGCCGTAAACCGAGCGACAAAGTCCTCGAATACGCAAACATGATTGGTATGGCGTTTATTTTCATGCTGTTGATTTATGCCAACGGTAACGATATCTATAGATTGTTCATCAAATGACAGATATGAATAACAATATCCCCACCCTTCGTCTCAGACGCGGCAAAGAAGAGTCACTCGACCGTTTTCACCCATGGGTATTCTCCGGAGCACTCGTCGCTATGCCCGATAACATCGACGAAGGAGACCTCGTTTATGTCGAGGCTGCCGACGGGCGCCGTATCGGCACCGGACATTTCCAAATCGGAAGTATAGCTGTCAGAATGCTTTCATTCGGTGACGAACCGATTGATGAAGACTTCTACGGCAGACGTCTTGCAGAAGCTCTTAAACTTAGACGTACTCTTGGTCTCGTCCGTCCCGATAACGACGCTTACCGTCTCGTTCATGGCGAAGGAGATTTCCTGCCCGGTCTTGTAATAGATGTTTATGGTCCGACAGCTGTTATTCAGGCACATTCCCCCGGCATGCACTTTGCCCGCGACATTATCGCCCGTCAGCTTGTCGCGCTACCCGACACAGGCATCCGCAATGTGTACTATAAGTCAGAGACAACTCTCCCTTACAAGGCACATCTCGACCCACAGAACCAATACATAATCGGCTCGGCAGAAAACGATATTGCCACGGAAAACGGTCTGCGTTTCCGCATCGACTGGCTACGTGGTCAGAAAACCGGTTTTTTCGTCGATCAACGCGATAACCGTTCTTTGCTCGAACACTATTCCGCAGGACGCACGGTCCTGAATATGTTCTGTTACACCGGAGGATTCTCTGTCTATGCAATGCGCGGGGGTGCGCGCGAGGTTTGCTCAGTCGACAGCTCCGCAAAGGCAATTACACTTACTGATGCCAACATCGCGTTGAACTTCCCCAGCGACAACCGCCATAAAGCAGTTGCGGAAGATGCGTTCAAATTCCTCGATAACATTGAACAGGACGCTTACGACCTAATAATACTTGACCCTCCCGCATTTGCCAAGCACCGCAGTGCTCTGAGAAATGCCCTACGGGGATACCAGCGTCTTAACGCAAAAGCCTTTGAAAAAATCGCATCAGGAGGTATAATCTTCACCTTCTCTTGCTCACAGGCTGTCAGCAAAGAGCAGTTCCGCCTCGCAGTTTTCTCGGCAGCAGCCCAGACGGGCAGGAAAGTACGTATCCTTCATCAGCTTACACAGCCTGCCGATCATCCGGTCAATATATATCATCCCGAGGGAGAATATCTCAAAGGACTGATACTATACGTCGAATAAATAATATTTTAATTCACGATATGAAACAACTAATTCCTGCATTTGCAATGGCAATGACATTGATGACGACATCTTGTCACAAAGAAGCTCCGGCAGAAGAATTTGACTACACTGTCGACAGTTTCGCCGACATCGAAGTGCTACGCTACAAGGTGCCCGGCTTTGAAGAGCTCTCGCTCAACCAGAAAAAACTCATCTACTATCTGACTGAAGCGGCTCTGTGGGGGCGCGACATTCTCTGGGACCAGAACAACGAGTATAATCTGCCTATCAGACGCATGCTCGAAGCCGTATATACCAACTACGACGGCGACCGCAACAGCGATGACTACAAAAACTTTGAGAAATATCTCAAACAGGTGTGGTTCGCCAACGGTATACACCATCACTACTCTACCGATAAGTTCACGCCTGAATTCAGCCGCGAATTTCTTGTCGCAGAACTTGACAAACTTCCCGAAGGCGACTGGTCTGCATCACGCGACACCATTCTCACTATGATTTTCGACCCTGCTGTTGCGGCAAAGCGTGTCAATCAGGCTGAAGGTCAGGATTTGATTGCGACATCTGCCAACAACCTTTACAAAGGTGTTACACAAGCCGAAGTCGAAGCATATTTCGATGCACTCAAAGATCCGTCAGACCAGACTCCCGTCAGCTACGGTCTGAACACCCGAGTTGTCAAGGAAGACGGCAAGGTCGTTGAACAGACATATAAAGTCGGAGGTCTTTACACCGAAGCAATCGAGAAAATCGTTGAAAATCTCGAAAAAGCAAAAGAATTTGCGGAAAATGATGCTCAGCGCAAGATAATCGAAACACTTGTCGACTACTATCGCAGTGGCGATTTGAAGACATTCGATGAATATTCAATTCTCTGGGCTGAAGACACAGATTCGAAAGTCGATTTCATCAACGGTTTCATTGAAGACTATGGCGACCCGCTCGGCATGACCGGCGCATGGGAATCAATCGTAAACTTCAAGAACGAGGAAGCAAGCCACCGCACTGAAGTATTGAGTTCCAACGCTCAGTGGTTTGAGGACAACTCCCCCGTCGACAGCAAATTTAAGAAAGACAAGGTCAAAGGAGTATCCGCCAAAGTAATCACCGCTGCTATCCTTGCCGGCGACTCCTACCCTGCTACTCCCATCGGCATAAATCTTCCTAACGCCAACTGGATACGCGCTGCCCACGGTTCGAAGTCAGTAACGCTCGAAAACATCACTCAGGCTTACGACGAAGCCTCACACGGCAACGGCTTCAACGAAGAATTCGTCATCGACGCAGAGACTTCGAAACTTCTTGACGACTATCTCTTCATCACCGATAATCTCCATACTGACCTCCACGAATGTCTCGGTCATGGTTCCGGCAAACTTCTCCCCGGAGTCTCTCGCGATGCCCTCAAAGCCCATGGCTCTACCATCGAGGAGACACGCGCCGACCTCTTCGCTCTTTATTATCTTGCCGACCCCAAGATGATTGAAATCGGTCTGCTCGATAATCCCGATGCCTACAAAGCTGAATACTACAAATATATCCTCAACGGTCTTATGACTCAGCTCATGCGCATCGAGCCTGGAAAAGACGTTGAAGAAGCCCACATGCGCAATCGCAAACTCATTGCCGAATGGGTCTATGAACACGGCAAAGCTGACAACGTCATCGAGCTCGTCAAAATTGACGGCAAGACCTACGTACAGATTAACGATTACGAAGCTCTTCGCGGTCTTTTCGGTCAACTCCTCGCTGAAATCCAGCGCATCACAAGCGAAGGCGATTACAACGCTGCCCGCGACCTTGTCGAAACATATGCTGTTAAAGTCGACCCGGAAATCCATCGCGAAGTCCTCGACCGCTATTCTCATCTCTCAATAGCTCCTTACAAGGGCTTTGTCAACCCCGTTTATACTCCTGTGACAGACGCCAACGGCGAAATAACCGACATCACCGTGACATACGAAGAGGACTATATTCCCCAGATGCTCCGCTACGGTCGTGACTACTCGGCTCTGAAACCCGCCGAATAAATCAGACACTACAATATCATACAACAAAGGCTGCGATTTCGCAGCCTTTGTCATTTTCAATGAAAATGTCAGTTAGAGATAGTATGTCGTTGTGGTCGTTTTTCCGTCGTTAGAAGTTGTCACGGTGCGGACTGAGTTCGAACCGTTAACAGAGATGGATGTCGACTTTGATTTCGATTTTGAGCGAGATTTAGACTTGGCTGCTGATTTAGCTGACGACTTCGCGCTCGACTTAATGATGGTCTTGGTGTTACCTTTCGATGAGTTGGATTTGCTTCTGTATATAACATTACCATCCGAGTCATAAACAGTAACATCTCCATTTAAATCACCTTCATTAAAATTCAATTCGTTTAACTCACTGAGACCTTCAAGGTTGTTAAGTTCGCCGAGCGCTCCTAAACCGTCGAGGCTGTTAAACGCAAAATCATTTCCGTCAAAATTAAATTCCCATTCGTTCCACGACATATCATCATTGGAGGCTCCTGCCGCCCGCTTGGTGACGACAAGCGACCATGATGTTCCCGAAACAGAAAGGACATAGGATGACTCATTGTTTTTATCCTGAAATTTTATTATGAACGAACGGTTACGGGTCTTGGTCACACTGACCGAATTATCGCGTTCCTGCTCAAACGCCGACCACAGCATTTCACATTGCTTTTTACTGTTACCGTTGAGTATGATACTCTGCTTAATCATTTTTTTTGACTTCGGATCGCGACGCTCGGTGTATGTCACTACGACGTCCTGCGCTTTTTCAAGGTCTTTGATGATACGGTCTATCCTCGCCTGCGCGGGACATGAGAAAGAGGCTACGATGGCTACTACAAAAGCCGTTACTACTGTGACGAAATATTTATTCATATTTTTATGATTTTATGCAGATTAAAACTTTGATAATCAGTTAATATCAGCAAGAAGCATTGCCTTAACCTCCGGATCGGTAATATTCTTTAAAGCCTCATTAAGTATCACCAGATCAGGATTGTCCGGATAATTCATGACCGATGCCGTCAGCGTACTGTCGACTATTCGGTCGGCTTTCTGAAGTTCGGGCAGAATTTCCTTTATATCGGTAATCTTCTTTCCATGACGTATTATATAACTTCCAGCATATATTCTGTCATATGAAGGCTCGGCTTCGTCCGATGAAATTCCGATTGTCAGACCGACCCCGACAAGAAAAAGAGCGGCGATTGCTGCTGCCGTCGCGAAGAAACGTGTGTTGCGTTTGCCGGCTGATTTGCCACTCGCACTGCTTTCAAGATTGTCATACCATGCAAACATCTGCCTGTAACATTCCAGATCAGGAGCCACCTGTTTACCACTATAGTACTTATACAGTTCCCGTTCCTCCTCCGGTGTTGTCTCACCGTCAAGAAATGCCTTTGTCTGTCGATGCGCCTCTTCGTCAGAGAGCAGCGGGGTTGCATTTGGGTTAAAATTAAAAATCTTCATCTTATTATTTATTGGAGAGTTGATATTTCATAAATATTTCCGCCACGCGGTTTCTTGCTCTTGAAAGTGCTGTTCGTACAGCGCCTTCGCTCGACCCGACGAGTTGTGCGATTTCCGCATTTGAAAGTCCTTCGACGTGTCGCATCGTTATCAGTGCCTGCTGTGCATCCGGCAACATCGCCATCACACGGTTTATCTCATGCTCTTTTTCGCTGCGTATCACCTCCTGCTCAGGCGAGTCCTCCGCTCCTGATATCAGTTCATCAATCAACCCGACAGTTGAATTCCGACCTCTGATTGCGTTGAGCGACAATCTGTGAGTGATTGTCAGAGCCAATGCTTCCGGACTGTTGTATTCATCGAGCGAGCCGCGCATCGTCCACAGTTTAAACAGGCAATCCTGAACCACATCTTCTGCCGTATCACTATCGCCGACGACCGAAAAGGCTCTGGCTAATAACGTCGGGCGTATGGAAACGACAAATTTTTCAAATTCGATGCGATGCATAAACTGTGATTTGCCATTATGACACAAAAGTAAGCCAAACGTTACATGATTCAAAGACTTTTTTTCAAAATTATTTTATTCTCGCTAAAATCAGTATCTTTGCATTACACATATATATTATAGATATGAAACGTTCAGTATCACTCAGCACCTACACCATTATTATCTCCTGTATCGGTCTGTTAATCTTGGCAGGACTATTAATATATGAATATATTCGCGGCTTTCAATGGCAGACCTACATATTGGGAGCTGTCATATTGCTGTTATTTATAAGTGCTTTAGTCTATATGCCTATATCGCTATCTGTTGATGATAAAGCACTGTCTGTCAACCGACCGCTTTGTCATAAGAGCTTACCACTCGCTGAAATAAAGAGCATAAAGCTTTGTCCCCCGACCATGGGTGCCCGCCGAATATGCGGCAGCGGCGGTTGGTTCGGCTACTGGGGATGGTTCAGCGAACGTGATTTAGGCAAGTATTTCGCCTATTACGGTAAAGCCTCCGACTGTTTCCTCGTCACACTGAAAAACGGCAGAAAATATATGCTTGGTTGCAAAGACCCTGAAAGCATAGTCGACTTTGTAAATCAAAGAATCAACTGACTCTTAAAAAGCCCCGCACCGTGTTAAAACGTCTTCTTTTCATTCTGATAAGTCTCTCCAGTCTTACATCTTTAGCAAGGACTCCGCGTATTGTTCCCGCTCCTGCTGAGTATCAAGCTCATAAGGGATATTTCAAAACGGCAGATACTCCGGCAAACGTATTTATATCCCACGGCAGCGAGATAAACCGCTCCCTGACATCCGATTGGCTCAGAGATGCAGGCATTGATAACAAGCTTTCTTCCGACTCAGTTACAGCCGGTATTCATCTTTTACTTAGCCCCGGCATCACAGGCAATCCCGAAGGTTATTCTCTCGAAATAACTCCCCGAAACATCACTCTAAGCGCCGACAGCGACAAAGGTCTGATCTGGGGACTTCAGACCTTGCGACAGCTCTATAACAGCGAAGGTCGCTTGCAAAGTTGCCGCATAGTCGACTACCCTCTCTACCCCTGGCGCAGTTATCTGCTCGACGAGAGCCGTCATTTCTTCGGCAAGGAATCCGCAATGCGTGTCATTGATGAACTTTCACGCCTGAAAATGAACACTCTCCACTGGCATCTCACCGATGGAGCAGGCTGGCGCATCGAGATTCCGCAATATCCCCGACTTACCGAAATAGGTTCGAAGATGGATTACAGTCATCGCGGCATCACTCCCGAGGCTTGGGATTCAATCCATCCTGCGAGAGCTTATTATAATGCCGACGAGATAAAAAAGATTGTCAGCTACGCGCGTGAGCGTGGCATTAAAGTCGTACCCGAAATCGACATGCCCGGACACTCGCTTGCCGCTATAACCGCCTACCCTTGGCTCGGAACATCGTCAAGATACTCCGACTCACCTGTCATCGGCGATGTCCTTCAGGTCGCTGACCCCGAAGTCGAGCAGTTCATGCGCAACGTCCTTTCCCATGTCATCGATGTGTTCGATGCAGATATCATCCACATTGGCGGAGACGAAGTCGGCTTCAAACATTGGGAAGAATCTGACGGAATAAAGGCGTTCATGGCGGAAAACGGACTCGAACAACCTTGGCAGTTACAGCATTGGTTTGTAAAACGCATGGTCGACTTCCTTAAATCCAAAGGTTGCACGACAATCGGATGGAATGAAATTACCGGTCACGGCGGTGATTCCGTCAACGTGCCAGGCACTATAACCCAGTTTTGGGAAGGCGACACCTCAAAAATCAGCAAGGCAATCGCACAGGGTTATAAAGTTGTCAACAGCGCACAGCTTTTCACCTACCTTGACTATGGATATGACGGTATCCCTTTATGGAAAACTTACCGTCATCAACCCTCGCCCGTCGCTGACAACACCGACATCATAGGCTTCGGCACGCAGATGTGGACTGAGCATGTGCCTGATTTCAACCGTCTGTGCTATATGACCTTCCCTCGCCTCGCAGCCCTCGCCGAATGCGGTTGGACGGCACCAGAAGATAAGGATTATAAAGATTTCATCCGTCGCGTAGCCCCGCTCCAGCAACTATGGCGTGAAACTGGAGTCATAAGCAACCAGCCTGTCTATGACACTAAGGAACCCAACGCCGTTCTCCCCGAAAAATATAGAGTTAAGCCAAAACACAAATAATCCCGATACTGATAATTATGAAATCATTGCTGACCGTCGTAATGTGTGCGCTATGTTGCCTGACATCATTAGCGAACACTGACAAGATTAATGAAGTCGTTATATTGCTCGAAGCTGCCGACAGCCTACACAGCATCGGTCGCACTGATTCCGCCGTAGTTGTCGGTCAGCATGCCGTGACTCTCGCAAATGAATGTAACGAACCGACACTCATTGTAGGTGCTAACTCTGCAACGGGAGTCTACCTGCGTTCTCTCGGTAAAATCGATGAAGCCCTCGAAAGCTACGGCGCGGCATTGGAGATTATTACCTCGGGGCAGTTCAGAGAGAATCCTGACCAAGATGCGATTGAGGAAATTGCGAGTCTTTATATCAACCTTGCCGTCCTCGACCTCGACATGCAGCATAAGGACGAGGCAGCTAAAAACGCTCTTCTGTCAGCCGAATGGATTGCAAAAAGCGAAGACCCTGAACTGCGCAGCACGATATATGGTGTTGTCGGCTCTGTGCTCACCGGTTGCGGCGACCTCGAAAATGCCCTCCGCTATCAGGACCTCGCCTATCAGGATGCCCTCGCCTCTGACAACACCGACTCTGCATTCAGAGCCGCTGCATACACCATGCTTATCGCCGACCGGCTCGGGAATAAAGCCGATGCGCAGGTTTGGCGCGAGAAATGTCAGTCTCTTTTACCCGACATTGAAGCTATGATGACTCGTCTGCTTTATTATCAGGCTGAATGTTCCATAGCTCTGAAAAACGACAATGCCAAAGATGCTTTGATTTGGTTTAACAAAATTCTCGAACTTGACGGCATCGACAATCTGCCGTTTATCAAATTCGACTGCTATAACAACATGCACATTGCTTATGCCGGGCTCGGCGACTTTGAAAACGCCTACAACGTCGTGCTTCAGAGCAACGAACTCCGCGATTCGATTTGGGAAGAGGAGAAAGCCGAGAGTCTGCGTGACCTAACCGTTAAATATGAGACAAAAGAGACTCAGCTCGCCCTTGCTCAAAGCGAAGCGCGACGCGCCAACACTCTGATGTGGCTTTTCGCAGCCGCAGCTCTCCTGCTTGTCGGCGTAATAGCATTCATCGTCTACGCCAACCGTCAGCGTCGCCGCCGTCTTCAGAAAGAGATGGAATTTGCAGCTTTACGTGCCGATATCGGTCAACAGCTTACAGCACAATACATCGAAGGACTCGAAAACGAACGTCGACGCATGTCACGCGAGCTCCATGACGGCGTATGTAACGACCTGCTTGCCATACAGATGAATATCTCCAACGGTCAGTCTATCGACACTACCGCCCGACTTATCGACAGCTGCCGCGAATCAGTGCGACGCATATCCCATGAACTTATGCCTCCGGAATTTGCATACGCAACGATAGATGAAGTCATAAGATACTATGTGGCGAAACAGGCTGAAGCCAACAAAGAACATATCGCGCTCAGCTATACATCTGCGGCTGTCGGTCGAGATTGGACTTCTGTTCCTGACAGCGTTGCGCTCGAAGTCTATCGCATCGTTCAGGAAGCTGTCGGAAACGCCGTCCGTCACTCGGGTGCATCTGAAATAATCGTCAGGCTCGAACTCTCTTCCGATGGTCTGTCGCTGACTGTCAATGATAACGGTACATTCGTTGCAGCGTCACGAAAAGGTTTGGGATTGGATTCTATGCGTCGCCGCGCCAACTCCATCAATGGTTCCGTATCAATCGAGTCCGGCAACGGTGCGGGCACCGAAGTCCACATGACCGTAAAAATCTGAATATTTTCTTCTTATAGCGAAAAACTACGGAAATCCGTAATTGACACGCATTAGGTTGAGTTGTAACTTTGTAAGGATAAATCATATCCTTACGGTATGTTTTTTGCTTATTAATTCAATCAATTATAACTCAATCATTTTCTATGAAGAAATTATTATTCTCTCTGCTTGTCGCTTTCCTATGTTTCGGGCAAGCGAAAGCCGCCGAACCGGAGACTCTATTCGTCGAGACATTCGCGAATGTCACCGGCAACACTGACGGCTCCACAGCCATCGATCCCACTCAGTTAGATAACCCTGAGGGCTGGACTTTCAATGATGCATACGCCGGTCCCGGCTTTATCATCATCAAGAAAGGCGGCTCCGTAACTCTCCCCACAATTCCGAACCTGACCGGTAATGCTTCATTCTATTTCGAGATAATGGGATATGACACTGAAACAGGTGAACACATCTACGAATTCGACAATCATATTCTCTCGCTAAACATCGGAGAACTCAGTACTACATGGGTCGACGGAGCTACATCGGGTATGAATGATACATATTGTATATATGATGTAACTCCCGAAAGTCGCATGACCGTAAGCGCTAAAGAAGATATAAAATTCTC
>CAMWNF010000077.1 GCA_947175535.1 uncultured Bacteroidales bacterium | reverse complement strand
TCAGCTAAAATAGCTACCTCAGCTACCACCACAACCCGTAGGGCTGCCCCGCGGCGTAGCCGCGAAACAATAATAGCCACATGCAAGCGCGGCAGAGCCGTGCGCAGCTTGTGGAAAACGAAAAGAAAAAATCAAATCGGCATCGTAGATGTCGAACAACCACCTACCCATTAGCCCAATTAGTCCCATTAGCCCGACCCGTCCCAAAAAAATCCCTCTCCGCGCCCTCTGCGCCCTCTGCGCGAGATTTTCTTCTCTCTCACAAACCACCCCTAACCAATTCTCCATCAACCTCCCACATCACAAACCGCCATTTTAACCCACGTTAAAACCGCCTCGCACCACAAAAAATCCGGATTTCGCGTCAAAATTCCCTATAACTTTGCCATCGAAAACAAAAACCATGGCTTTGTTTAACTACTACTATTACCACTTCAAGTTTTCCCAAACAGGAAAACCTACTACAAAAGGATAGGCGGATATCTGTCTGACAACAGCGTCCCCCGAATTCCCCACCCTTAGGGAAGCAGCGTATATTTATATACGCCTCACCCGCTTCCGTCACACCATTTTATATTCCCTCGGCAGCAATCGCTTCACGTCCCTCCGGGAGATGCGCTTGCAACACACGAGAGGTAATATGACGTACGAATATTGAGCCTAAATCGACGCTCTGCCGGCAGATTTTCTTTCGGTCACTTGAACAAGCAGGCACCCCGTTTCGTTTGTCTTGAAACAACTAAATTGCATCATTATGAATGACAGACTGACATACGAAGAAAAGAAAGAATTGCCTGACTCTGTTTTCGGACTTCCCGAACGTCGTGAATATCCTATGCCCGACGCAGCACATGTGCGCGCAGCAGAAGCATATTTCCGATATTGTCCCGAAGATTTGAAGCCGAAACTCGCTCGAGCTATACTCGCACGCGCCAAAGAATATGGCGTAGACGTCGAATCGCCGACCGTTCTATCATACGCTCGACAATAATCAGTCAAGCGGAATTGTAAGAACGAAGCGCGCACCCGTGCGATACTCCTTGTCGATGGTCAGACTTCCTTGAAGAAGCTCCGCCAGCATACGGCCTATGTATAGCCCCAGTCCGTTGCCTTGTGTTGTCGGGTCGACTTTATGGAAACGCTCGAAAATCGCATCCTCCTGACCGCGCGGTATTCCGATACCCGTATCTGTCACCGTGAATGTGATTGCACTGCGGTCATCAGCGAGTTCGTAACCGAACGTTATCGTCCCTTCGCGAGTGAACTTAGCGGCGTTCAGAAGCATATGAAGTAGAATCTGCTCTATTTTATTTGAGTCGGCGGCTATCTGCACATCCTCCTCGTGCTCATTGACGAATATCAGTTCGACGCCCGGAGCGACATGTTTTTCGACAAGGTCAAGAGTGAAGCGGCACAAACTCTGTACCGACGTCGACGACACGCGCACACTCATCTTGCCGTTCTCCATCGACGGCAATTCGAGAACATCGTTGACAAGCGTCAGCAGCATATCCGTGTTCAAATCCAGTTTATCTGAATAGTCATTGATATACGCCCGTTTGTCCTCCGAAGCGTAATCGGTTATAAGATGGGAGTATTCGGCTATGGCTGCCAGAGGATTGCGAAGCTCCTTGCTCATGTTGTTGACAAAGTCGTTCTTCACTTTGTCCGCACCCTTAGCCTTATCGCGGGCTTTGATTAGGTCTCTCTGAGCAGTTTTAAGGGCATTTCGTTCTTTCAGGAACTTACGGTGCGAGTTATACAGTTTCTTGGCAAGCAATCGCGAACGCTTATACATGACCAGCAGCCATACGAGACATACCACCAGAAGACCCGAACCGACGATAACCCAGTCAAACAGTTTCTTGCGGTGTTCGACATCCATCGCGTGCTGCTCATTGGCGAGTCCTTTGTTTTTCTTCTTTAGTCGATTGACCTCATAGATTGTCTGAAGTTCATGCAAATCCATATCTGAATTTGCCTCAAGTCTCTGGCGCAACAGAACGTTTCGTATCTGCAGGGCATGCAGCAGGGCATTCTCGTCTCCCGTCTCGCGCGCGGCTTTCGCAAGCAATCTCACAAAATAGTTGTACGATGACACGCTGTTCTCCGCATCAAGCTGTTTCTCGATAAGCGGAATTGCTTCATCATAGTGCTTTTTTGCCATCAGATACACAATGCAACTTTCATCCTGAAGCCAATGATTGGCACTGAGACGCTCGTTTGAATTTTCAATCTCGCAAAGACGCTTATAATATGCATCGATCTCTTCATCAGTCAGCACTTCATAGCACATCAACATATTATAGTAACAACGATATGTCGACCCGTCATAATTGCGGTAGATGCGGCCTTGTGCTTCATGACGTTTGTCAAACCTTCCGTTGACCTCCAGCATCTTCTTGTTGGCGTCCACAGCTTCCTCGTAAAGACCGTTATTGAAAAAGCATAATGCGGCATTCGAATAAAACAAAGCTCTCAGCGGCAGCTCTTCCGGCGGCAACTTCTCAATAAGCTCCTGAAGTTCTTTCAGATAACTGACAAGCAATTCACTGTCCGTCATATTGCGTAGATACGAACAAAGACAAAAAAGATACTCCATACGGTCATATCTGTCAAGTTTGCGGTTGTCCTTGTATCTGGAGATTGACTCGACAAGCCTGCTGCGACGCTCGTCCTCGGAGAGTCCGCGGATTTCAAATGCCGAATACCGCACCTTGACATAAAGCTTGATTCTGTGTCTCGCATCGCTGTCAGTGATAGCGTCAGCCATCTTCAACAGCTCCGCCTCCTTCGTACTGTCCTCCTCGTAGAAAGCCGCCATAAGGAAAATCGCCTCGTACATTGCCTGATTGTTTCCTGCGCGTTTCGCCGTCTGATAGATTTCGTCAAGAACCGGTCCACGCTCCGTGAAGCGTACTGCGTCATACAGATTGAGCAACACCGGCACACTGTCCGCCGATGTATGAACCTTGGTCAGCTCCAGCTTCAGACTGTCGACAGGATTCATCGCCGACACTGCCACGCCCAAAGCCGAAACAATCACCGCTGTCAGGCTACGTCTTATCACTTGAAATCCGGCTGAAAACAATCCAATCATACGGTCTTAGGTTTCAATGGTATCGATAATACGAAGCGTGCGCCCTGGCGATATTCCTTATCTAATGTCAGTCTGCCCTTGAGCAATCCAGCAAGCAATCTTCCGATGTAGAGACCCAGTCCGTTACCCTGAGTCGTAGAATCGACTTTCTTAAAACGCCCGAAGATAGCATCTTCCTGTCCGCGAGGAATACCTATGCCGGTGTCGGTGACTGTGAATGTTATCCTTGTCCGGTCCGGGGCAAGCTCGTAACCGAACGTTATCACTCCTTCAAAAGTAAATTTCGCCGCATTGATAAGCAGATGGAGCAATATCTGTTCGACCTTGTTGGGGTCGGTCGCAATCTTAATATCAGGCTGACCATCGTTGAGAAACACCAGTTCGACTCCCGGACGAAGATGCTTGGCGGCAAGATCAAGTGTGAAGCGACACATCTCCTGAACCGGAACCGACGATATGCGGGTACTCAGTTTGCCGTTCTCCATCGACGGAAGGTCGAGGACATCATTGATGAGCGTAAGAAGCAAATCAGTGTTCAAATCCAGTTTGTCCGCATAGTCATTGATATAGGCTCGGTCATCCTCCGCCGCGAAATCTGAAATCAGATGAGAATATTCGACTATAGCCGAGAGTGGCACACGCAACTCGTTGCTCATATTGTTGACATAGTCGTTTTTAACCTTCTCCGATGCTTTTGCCTTGTCGCGCGCTTCTATCAACTCACTATGGGTCGACAGCAGAGAGTTTCGCTCCTCGATTAGACGCAGCTGCGCATCATTAAGTTTTTTTGCAAGTCGACGCGTGCGGGCATACATCGCAAGCAGCCAGATAAGACATCCCGCCAACAGAATTGCCACCACTACAATCCACTCGACAAGTCTGCGTTTGTGCTCGAGGTCGATACGATGGTTTTCATTGGCGAGTTTCCTGTTTTTCTCCTGCAGACGGTTGACTTCGTAGATGGTCTGAAGTTCCTGAAGCCTTAGGTCGGAATTTGCCTCGAGACGCTCACGCAGCAAAGTGTTGCGGATACGCAGGGCATGCCGCAGATTCTTCTTATCACCTGCCTCTCGCGCGGCTTTGATTAGAACGTTGACAAAATAACTGTAAGTATCGGCGTTGTTCTTATCCTCAAGTTGGGTCAATATCAAAGGTATAGCCTCTCGAAAGCGTTTTTTTGCCATAAGATATATTATATGGCTCTGTCGGCGCAGATTGGCGTTGCTCGTAAGTCGGTCGTTGTTGGCGACTATATCATTCATGCGGTTGTAGTACATCTCGACCTCTTCGTCGGAAAGCACATCATAACACATCAGTATGTTGTGATAGCAACGGTAGGTCGTCCCGTCATAATTGCGGAACTTGCGCCCCTGTGATTCATGGAGCTTGTCAAACCGACGGTTTACATCGAGCATCTTCTTGTTGGCCCTTATGGCCTCCTCATACAGATTATTCTTGAAGAAGTTCATCGCAGCCTCCGTGTAGAACAACGCTCTGAGAGGAAGTTCATCCGGTGGCAATCCTTCGATAAGACCGCGAAGTTCCCTCAGATACTTGATGAGCAGTTCGCCGTCGGCGACATTTCGGAGATAAGCGCACAGATAAAAGAGATATTCGATACGCTCATACATCGTAAGCTTTGTATTTTCCTTATATTTCGCAAGTGCATCGAGAAGCTTCATCTTTCGCTCGCTTTCCGCAAGGTCGCGTATCTCATATGATGCGAAACGCAACTTGATATACAGTTTCATCCGCTTGCGGGCATCACTTTCCGGCACCCCTTTAAGCATCTCGAGCAATACCGGCTCCATCTGTTTCTCCCCTTCATAGAAGCTTGCAAGCTGGAACATGGCTCCGAGCATCGCCTCGTGATTACCGGCGCGTTTCGCTGTGTGATAAACATTCTCAAGCATTCCCCGGCGTTTGGCGAAATGGGTGCAGTCAACCAAATCGAACATCACCGGCACACTGTCAGCCGACGATGTAAGAGTTGCAAGCACCTGACTCAGGCTGTCAGCCGGATTCATTCCCGGAGAAACCGACCACCATGTAATCAGTATCACCGTCAACAACAACCGTCGGCCTCCCGATAAGATATGTTCAATCGCTACCTTCATCATGTGAGACTTATTCCTGAGCTTTGGCATTGACGGGAATGGTGAATACAAAACGCGCGCCCTTACGGTATTCGGCGTCAAGTTTAAGTTCGCCTTTCAGCAGTCCTGCAAGCAAGCGACTGATATACAAACCAAGTCCGCTGCCGGGAGTTGCAGAGTTAAGTTTTTCAAATCTCGAGAATATTATCTCCTCCTTTCCGAGAGGTATGCCGATACCGGTGTCCGTTACCGAGAACGTAATAAATTTGCCGTCATCCGATAATTTATAATCGAGGACGACTGTCCCGCGCTCGGTGAAATTCACCGCATTCTTAAGTAAATTGAGAAGCACCTGTTCGACGCGCTGCGCATCTGTGTGAATTTTGACATCCGGGCTATCTGTCGCCGCAAAAATCAGCCTTACCTCAGGCTTGACATGCTTCTCCATGCTCCCGACGACATGCTCGCATATCTCCTTCGACGAACATTCATCGAAACTAACGCTCATCTTCGCGTTTTCGAGAGACGGTATTTCAAGAACATCATTGGCTATCGTAAGCAGCAGGTCTGCATTGAGCGATATCACATCGGCGAAACGTTTTATATAGTCGCGCTTATCTTCATCAGCGCAATCCGCTATAAGACTCGAATACTCGACGATAGCTTCGAGGGGCGTACGCAGTTCATGACTCATGTTGTTGACAAAGTCGGTCTTGATACGGTCAGACGCCTTAGCCTTGTCGCGCGCCTTGATAAGATCTTTCTGCGCACGTTTGAGTGCGTCGCGCTCGCTGACAATCATAGCGTTCGAATCAGATAGATTTGCTGTCAGACGGCGGGCGCGGTGATAGAAGAAATAGACGACCGAAAGCAGAAGAATCAGCACTACAAGTCCGGCAAGCGCATAGATCAGTTGCTCTTTGTGTCGGTCGAGCACAATCTGCTGGTTAGCCATCACGAGCTCATCATTTGCCTGTTTAAGGTCGTTGACCTCGTAGACAATCTGAAGTTCCTTGTAGCTTTCCGATGCCTTATTCTCAATCCGCTTTTTCAACAACTGATTACTAAGTTGCAGAGCGACAAGCTGGCTTTCCTTGTCATCGACCGCATCGGAGGCTTTCAGAAGAGCCTCGACAAGATAGGTCTGTTCCTCCCTCGTGTTATTCTTGTCTTCGAGCTGCTTGCGAATCAACGGTATTACTTCGGCATAACGTTTTTTCGCCATCATGTAATATATTACCGAACGGTGACGGTTCTCAAAGTCACTGCGGAGACCCGGGTCTTGCTTCACAAGCTCCTGTATCTTCTCATAAAGGTCATCGACTTCAGACGGCTCCAGAAAATCGTGACAACGCAAAAGCCGGCGGTAACAGATATATTTCGAACGGTCGTAGTTACGATAGAGTCTGCCCTTTGAATCATATTGGCGTTCGAGTTCCTTAATGATTTCAAGCAGGGTGTGATTGGCGGCTACTGCCTCAGGGAACATTTCATTTGACAGATAACTGTTGGCTGCCTGAGTGTAAAACAGAGACTTCAATGATATATCTCGCGCCGGCAGTTTATCGATAAGAGTCTGCAGTTCCTGAAAATATTTTGTAAGGAGTTCACCCTCGGTACTCAGGCGAAGATATGCACATAGAAAAAACAGATACTCTATTCTCTCGTATGTGTCATAAGTTTCTGAACCGGTGTGCATCGCAAGATATTCACGCAACTTAGCCTCGCGTTTATCTTCGGGCAAGGAGCGGACCTGTTTTGCATTGTCTCGTACTCTCAAGAAGAGAAGCGTACTCTTTTTCTCGTCTGTATCAGGGAGAGACTCCGCCCGCTCCAGGAGCACTTGCTGAATAGAATCGTTAAGATAATTGTAGTTGGCACTGATTTTCAACACATCGTTGATGACATGTGTGTCGCCGCTTCTCACCGCTGCTGCGTACAGTTGCTCAAGCGCTTCACCTTGTTCGGCATAAGGAGTGCAATCGAATATATTGTAAAGCAGTGTTACGCTGTCAGCCGGCGTCTTTGCTTCGGCAAGACTGCGTTTCAGACTGTCGAGCACTTCCTGCGCCCCGGCGGAGGAAACATGCAAAAGCGCAGTTATCAGAAAAATATATCTAACTATTCTTATAATCATGTGATGATTGGTTCAAACTTATTTGCAAAAAAACAAAAAACTAATGAATAATCAAAATTTTGTTTCATTTGCCGGAAGACAATATCTACAATATCCTTTTCTCAGTACTTACGCTTCCGTCACCAAGGTGTTTCACTATAATTATGACTCCACGTTCAGGCATGTGGTCGTGCTTCACGCCGTCGATTGTAAAATATTCAGTGTATTTTACATCAATGTCCGAAATTCCATACTCCGTCGAACCAATACCTGATTGAGCGTAAACATCAGCATCTTTGGAATAGCCCGATGACGCGGCATTACATACATTGCCTGTGTTTCCATCGATGAGAAGAGCCACGACACGGAGGCTATCAGGATTTTTGATAATATTCTTGCCGTATTTAATGTTTGTCCCATGTTGGCATACTGCTTCGTCAAGAGAAAGCACACTACTGTGGCTGTATTCAGTCGACCCGGTTATAGAGGAGGGAAGCGAAGCGTCAATTCCTTTATTCGACGGAAAGCTGACCACAATATCATCATATATCAGACCTTTCACGATAAATCCTTTTCCGCAGAAAAGGTCCCAGTAAGGTCCTTCGAAATCGCAGTCTGAATAATCGTTTGTCTGAGACCAGGCTTTATCACTCATTCCGTCCTCAACCAAAGCATAAGCCAGCATGTAATTTGCCTCAGGGTTATCATATACGAACTTGACGGTTGATTCGGCGCGCAGAGCAGTGTGGGCTGCATCCATCCAATAAATGTTCACATTAATGTCGGCAGGTGCGAGTTTTCGCCGCTGACGCACCCATAGATATTCCAGATTACTGTAATCAATACATTCTCCGCGGTCTTCCATGAATGCCATCGGTGTTCCATATGACGGACTTGGCATATTTTCCGCCTTTACACTCTGAAGCTCGTCGTCAGAGTGTAAAGCCAAAGAAAGAAATTCCTCCCCATATTTATCATGCATCTGTTTGACGGCGACATAGACAGCCGGACAATATCTGCACCATAAAGCGGTGTAGTCCTCGACAATCGGACGATGCTTCGGAAGGAACGGCACAACAACCATATCGAGAACCGATGAACCTTCATAGACGTTAGGCTGTCCGTTGACTTTGTCCACACGCAATGCAACGGAATATTCTCCCGTAACATCAGGCACTTTGAATGGAATATCAAGTGTGACGTAAGCTCCTAACTGACCGTGGACCGGAGTATCAAGCTCCAGCTTCTGCGAGAATGTCTGCCGTGTCTCCCCCTCGCTTTCGATAGTGTATGAATAGTCTATAGAATTAATCTCGGTCGTGCCGTGGTTATTGAGGTTAGTGAATACATGACCTGTCGTTGCCGGCTCGGCATAAAGAGTCTGGAGAGGTTCGAGAGATGCTGCGTTATCCTGATATTTTCCGCGCATGATAACGCGCATTGCAAGTGCCTGATGCAAATCCTTGCCTAAGTCGACCCATTCAGGATATTTTTGTGGAAGAGTCGATGAGCCCTTTGTACAATGTATCATAAAGCATTCAGGCTTATCTATATCACAAACCGTCACAATGGGATATTTTGCCGTCCAACCGCTGCCCGGCACATTACAGCTGATGACCGACAATGAATAACCTATGTAAACACCGTCATCGGTCAGAGTATAGGGTTCGGAGAAGGTGATATCAAGCCGCAGTTCCGGTTCGGAGTCAGTCCCGTAATTCCTTATTTCCCCTTTTGCTTCCATCAGGTCCGGGAGATTGGACTCTCCGTCGACCCGCAACTCTTTTGTCAGCCACGCAGATGCGACAGGTGCACATTCACATCCATTTTTTGTCGGTATGTCGACGCTGACGCCCAAAATCTCAAAGCCGGTAAGTGATGGATTTTTAAGAAGCATTGCAGCATCAATCTGAACGTTACGCTGAATGCCGAATAACTCATGACGGGCACCTTCGTAGTCATATGTAAAGATGAAGTTTTCGTCAGATGCCAATGCGGTCGAACACATGAACATCGCCGACGCTATTGCCACAAGAATGGACTGATTGAACTTTTTCATATAATAAATACGGTAATTTAGAGTAAAGTTAATGATTTTCACCGAATATAGAAAATATAATCGTCAGTTTAAGTCTCATTGATAGCCGCCACCCCGCATCAATCCCCCGCTGCGTCGCCTCGTAATTTAATTATACTAATCCTTTGGACTGGCGGATTTTTTGTATCTTTGCACAAAAGATTATGGGCAGACTGATGTCAATAGATTTCGGACAGCGACGCTGCGGAATAGCGGCGACCGACTCATTGCGCATCGTCGCAAACGGTGTGGCGACAGTCGAGACCGGCAAGCTATCCGATTTCATAAAGAGCTATCTCGCATCAGAAAGCGTCGACGCCATAATCGTCGGCTATCCGCGCGACATGCACGGTAACCCGTCTGACTCGGTGCGCTACCTGACTCCGGCAATCAATCGTCTGAAAAAAGAGATTGCTCCGGTGCAGGTGATATTTTTTGACGAACGTTTCACTTCGGTGATTGCCCACCGCGCCATGATTGACGGCGGCATGAAAAAAATGGACCGACGCGATAAAGCCGTCGTCGATGAAATTTCTGCAACCATAATACTCAATGACTTCCTGCAAAGCAGATTATATTCCGAATTAAAACTATAACTTTAATACATAGAATGAAACTACCTGTATATCTGTACGGACACCCTGTGCTGCGACGTGAATCAGAACCGATTGACAAGACATATCCCGAACTCTCCAAGCTCATCGACGACATGTGGGCTTGCATGTATGAAAGTGAGGGCGTCGGTCTGGCGGCTCCGCAAATCGGCAGGAACATCAAACTGATAGTCATCGACGCTTCACCAGTCGGTGACGACTTTCCGGAATGCGCCGGACGCAAACTCACACTTATCAACCCCGAACTCGAGGTGCTCGACGGCGAGCGAGAAGTTCGGTCGGAAGGATGTCTGAGTCTGCCGGGGCTGTCGGAGAACGTTCCACGCGTCGAACACATCCGCCTGCGGTGGCTCGACGAGAATTTCGAACCTCATGAAGAAGAGATGTCAGGCTTTCTGGCGCGTATCGTGCAGCATGAGTATGACCACCTCATCGGCAAACTCTACATCGACCACATCTCACCGATACGCAAACAGCTCATCAAAGGCAAACTGAACAATATCATCAGCGGTAAGACCCGCTGCAACTATCCCGTCAAATACGCACCCAAAAAGAAATAACAGACAATGGCAGACGATAAAAAAATCATATTCTCGATGGTGGGAGTATCAAAGACCTATCCCCCTCAGAAACAAGTATTGAAAAACATCTATCTCTCGTTTTTCTACGGCGCAAAAATCGGTATCATCGGTCTCAACGGCTCCGGTAAATCATCGCTTCTGAAGATTATCGCCGGCATCGACAAGAGTTTTCAGGGCGAAGTGGTGTTCTCGCCCGGCTACTCGGTAGGCTATCTCGAACAGGACCCGCAGCTCGACCCGTCGAAGACCGTCATCGAGGTTGTCCGCGAAGGTGTTCAGCCCATCATGGACCTGCTCGCCGAATTTGACAAGGTCAACGAAAGCTTCGCCGACCCCGACGTACTCGAAGACCCCGATAAGATGGACGCTCTTATCGCCCGTCAGGCAGAGCTTCAGGACAAACTCGACGCAGCCGACGCGTGGAACATCGACTCCAAGCTTGAGCGCGCCATGGATGCTCTCCAGTGTCCGCCCGACGACCAACCCGTGACGACCCTTTCGGGAGGCGAACGCCGCCGCGTCGCCCTATGCCGTCTTTTGCTCCAGCAGCCCGATGTGCTCCTGCTCGACGAACCGACCAACCACCTCGACGCCGAGTCAATCGACTGGCTCGAACAGCATCTACAGCAATACCCCGGCACAGTTATCGCAATCACTCACGACCGCTACTTCCTCGACCACGTAGCAGGCTGGATACTCGAACTTGACCGCGGCGAAGGCATCCCCTGGAAAGGGAACTACTCCTCGTGGCTCGAACAGAAGACCAAACGCATGGCTCTTGAAGAAAAGCAGGCTTCGAAGCGTCGCAAGACTCTCGAACGCGAGCTCGAATGGGTGCGCATGGCTCCCAAAGCACGTCAGGCAAAAGGCAAAGCCCGTCTGTCGAGCTACGACCGACTGCTCAACGAAGACCAGAAACAGAAGGAAGAACGTCTCGAAATATTTATCCCCAACGGTCCCCGTCTGGGAAACAAGGTCATCGAGGCTCACGGTCTCGCCAAAGCGTTCGGTAAGAAACAGCTCTTCAAAGACCTTGACTTCACCCTGCCGCCCGCAGGTATAGTCGGTGTCATCGGTCCTAACGGTGCCGGCAAGACCACGCTTTTCCGCCTCATCATGGGTCAGGAGAAGCCCGACGCAGGCTCTTTCGACGTCGGCGAAACAGTCAAAGTCGCCTACGTCGACCAGACCCACCACGACCTGCTGCCCGACAAGACTGTCTACGAAGTGATTTCGCAGGGTGTAGAAAGTTTCCGCATGGGTGGTCGCGACATCAACGCACGCGCCTACCTGTCGAAATTCAACTTCACAGGAGCCGACCAGGAAAAGAAAATCGGTGTCCTCTCAGGCGGCGAACGCAACCGTCTCCATCTCGCAATGGCTCTGAAAGAAGAAGGTAACGTGCTGCTGCTCGACGAACCGACCAACGACATCGACGTCAACACCCTCCGCGCCCTCGAAGAAGGTCTCGACGACTTCGCCGGCTGCGCTGTGGTTGTCAGCCACGACCGCTGGTTCCTCGACCGCATCTGCACCCACATCCTCTCGTTCGAAGGCGACGGCAAAGTAGTCTACTACGAAGGCTCCTACTCCGACTACGAAGACTTCAAACGCGCCCACAACGACGGCAAAGAACCTCCCCGCCGCCGCTACCGCAAACTGATGGAGTAAGACCCGACGCATCCCAAAAATAAAAAACGTGTATTCCACCCGAATACACGTTTTTTTATCGGTTAATACTTCACACCATTAGATGAGATTCTTAGCATTTCGCCTCCATAATTAACTATTTGAGCCACAAAAAACTAATTAAAATCAGCTGCTTCTGGCATGTCTTATTAACCGGTTGTGCAGAAAATGAGCTTATCTAAACTTATACCTATCAAAAATACTTGAGAGATCTGAGGCCGCTTTATCACCCAGCAAGAATGTTAGTATTGTCCATATGACACCAAAAATAGCCCCAATGATTTTAAAAAACTTTTTCATATCGGTTATGTTTTTTAGATTC
>CAMWNF010000076.1 GCA_947175535.1 uncultured Bacteroidales bacterium | reverse complement strand
ATAGCTTAAAAAACCACAAAATAAGGCGGTTATTTTGCGTATTTATAAAAATTTAGACTATCTTTGCAGGACTGTAATCATGTAGCCCGATTTTCGAGATGAGAGTCAAGATACACCATGAAGGTACTAACATATTGATTATCGCATTATTGCTGGTTTTGGCAATGAACGTTCCATTATGGCTGTGGGTGCGCCCGATGGCATGGGCTATCGCGTCGACGGCAGTGTGGAGTGTGTTGTATCTTCTGCTCGTCAATTTTTTCCGTTCTCCCCGTCGTCAGTTCAAAGGCGATGAGAAAGATGTGGTGGTTGCGAGTGCCGACGGTAAGGTTGTCGCTCTCGAAGAAACCTTTGAGGACGAATATCTTCACTGTCCGGCGATACAGCTGTCGGTGTTCATGAGCATATTCAACGTTCACGCCAATTGGTTCCCGGTCAACGGAGAAGTCGTATATGCCAAACATCATTCGGGTCGTTTCATGGCTGCATACCTGCCGAAATCAAGTACGGAGAACGAGCGTTCGACGGTCGTCATCCGCACACCTGAAGGTCAGTTGATACTCATGCGTCAGATAGCCGGAGCTATGGCTCGACGAATTGTCACATACGCCCGTCCGGGTGACGAAGCGTCGATACAGGACCACATGGGATTCATAAAATTCGGTTCGCGTGTCGACCTCTTCCTTCCGGTCGGCACAGAAACTTTAGTCAACATCGGCGACAAGACAATCGGCGGAATCACCGAGGTCGCACGTCTCAAACCAGACAAAAAATGATCAGACGCATCATATCCTGCATACCTAACACAATCACCTGTCTAAATCTCCTTTCGGGCTGCATGGCAATAATCTGTGCATTCCAGGCTTTCGAACCGAAATGGTGCGGACTCACCGGTGCCGACTGGACATGTATATTCATCGGGCTTGCAGCCATATTTGATTTCTGCGACGGTGCGTCAGCCCGCCTGCTTCACGCATATTCGGCTACCGGCAAGGAGCTTGATTCGCTCGCCGATTTAGTCAGCTTCGGCGTTGCTCCGGCAATGCTGATGTTCAATCTTATGGGATATTACTCCGACCATCAGTGGCTGATGTATGCGACGCTTTTCATTCCTGCCATGGGGGCGCTCAGACTTGCGCGATTCAATGTCGATGATTCACAGGCTACGACCTTCAAGGGTCTGCCGATACCGGGAAATGCGATATTTCTTATCGGCGTCTACGGCTGGATAAGTAGCTACGGCTATCCGGGCACAGCGGCGATGGTTATTGTCATTGTGCTGATAGCACTTTCCATGGTGTCGAATATCAGCATGTTCTCTCTGAAATTCAAGAATTTCGATATCCGCGAGAATTTCCGGCGTTATGCCATCATATTAGCAGCGATAGCGTTTGTAGTAATGTACGGTCTCGCAGGTCTCGCGTGGACTATCATACTTTACTTCCTAATCTCACTGATGTCGCGCCGCAAGACTCAGGAGGCATAAAACTACTGACTCCGGAGTTTGTCCGGCGGCATAGACATTCATAAACTATAATCTTCAATCTCTGATGACGACATTTCTTTTCCTATTACTGATATTTTTTGTAATCGTTCCCCTCTTCAAAAGCGCAGTGGCGATATACCGGGCGCGTCGGGCTGCACGGCAGTTTTTCGACCAGTTCCGTCGGCAGGCAGGAGGCGGCAGAGCTCCCGAACCAGAACCTCAACCGCAAAAACCTAAGAAAAAAATCAATGCGGAGGACGGCGAATTCGTTCAGTTCGAAGACCTCCCCGGAGAGACTGTCGAATATCGCGAGACCTACACGGAAATCACCGTCGAACAGCAGATTGTCGACGCAGAGTGGGAAGATATAACAAATACAAAATAATCTATAATTCACGATGAAGGATATTTATAAATTTTTAGATGCAGTAGCCGAAAACAACAATCGTCAGTGGCTCGCGGAACATAATGCGCAATATCAGGAGCTTCGCGCCCGGTGGATAGAGGACCTTGACAAGCTGATTGCTTGTATGTCGGCATGGCAACCCGATTTCGCACGCCAGACAGGACGTGACGCTACATACCGCTTCGCCCGCGACACGCGTTTTTCGCCCGATAAATCACCCTACAAGACATATTTTTCGGCGGCGATATCGCCTTACGGCAGAAAAACCGAGCGTGCCGCCTACTATCTTCAGGTCGACGCCCGCAGGGAGGAAAACGGTCTCTACGGAGGAATGTATTGTCTCGAAGCGCCGATGCTTGCAAAACTCCGTCATGCGATTGTCGACAACATCGAGGAATTCGAAGAAATCGTCAATAACCCCGAGCTTCAGAAACTATATCCCGGTTGGCTCGGCGAAGCTCTGAAGACCGCACCCAAAGGGTGGGCGAAAGATCATCCTCAGATAGAGTATCTGCGACTTAAATATTACGGGAAATTCCACCACTGTGACCGCCGCTATTTTGAATCGGAGCGATGGTATGAGCGAGCCTCCGAGGACTTCCGTGTGCTGAAGCCTCTTATCGATTTCCTGAACTATAGTTACGACGAAGACGTTTAATTTTTTTGAAGTTTCGAAAGCGTTTTATTAACTTTGCGCAACCGATGGTAAGCTGTCGGTTGAAAAACGCTAAAGAATTATATTACATAACTTAAAACATATTCTCTCATGTCTGAAATCAAGTGTATAGGTATCCTAACATCAGGCGGTGATGCGCCGGGTATGAACGCAGCTATCCGTGCGGTGACCCGTGCGGGTATATTCAGCGGACTTAAAGTCAAAGGCATCTATCGCGGCTACCGCGGTCTAATAACCGACGAAATCGTTGATTTCAAGACTCAGAATGTGTCGAACATCATCCAGCAGGGCGGTACAATACTTAAAACAGCCCGCTGCAAGGAATTCATGACTCCAGAGGGCAGACAGCTCGCATATGACGTCATCCGCCGTCACGAAATCGATGCGCTTGTAGTCATAGGCGGTGACGGTTCGCTTTCAGGTGCGCGCGTATTCGCAAATGAATTTAATTTCCCGATAATCGGTCTGCCCGGAACAATCGACAACGACCTCTACGGCACAGATACGACCATCGGCTATGACACGGCTCTGAATACCATCATGGAGTGTGTCGACAAAATCCGAGATACGGCTACCAGCCACGAACGTCTGTTCTTCATCGAAGTTATGGGGCGCGACGCCGGCTTCCTTGCTCTTAACGGTGCAATCGCAAGCGGTGCGGAAGCGGCCATTATCCCGGAAATATCTACTGAGGTCGACCAGTTGGCGGAACTTATCCAGAACGGTTTCCGCAAGAGTAAGAACTCTTCGATAGTCCTTGTCGCTGAAAGTCCTGTCACAGGCGGTGCGATGGGTCTTGCCGAACGCGTGAAGAACGAATATCCGGGTTACGATGTGCGTGTGTCGATACTCGGTCACCTTCAGCGAGGCGGTAGCCCGACAGCTCACGACCGTATCCTTGCATCACGAATGGGAGCGGCGGCAATCGACGCCCTTATGGAAGATCAGCGTAATGTGATGATAGGTGTGAAGAACGATGAAATCGTCTATGTGCCGTTCTCCAAGGCGATTAAAAATGACAAGCCTATCAACCGCGAGCTGCTCAGCACTCTGCGCCGTCTGTCAATCTGATGCGCAGGCTGCTTAAAGTGAGTGTCTTGCTGTGGATAGTCTCGACGCTCCTGCTTCTGCTCAATCTCTTTGATGTCTTCGTGTTTTCTGACACGATTGTCAGGATATGCGGTGTTGTATGTCTTGTCACACTGTTTTTGACCGTATATAGCCGGGTCTGGCTGATAAGCCATCGCAGGAAATATCATAAAGGACTATTAAAATAAACTCCGATGTCATTATTTGTTTCAGTTGTCTGGCTCATTGTCGGACTGGTTTTAATTCTCGCGGGAGCCAACTTTCTGACTGACGGTTCGTCGGCAATAGCCAAGCGTATGGGCATCAGTGACCTTATAATCGGTCTGACTGTGGTGGCGTTCGGTACATCGACTCCCGAGCTGGTCATAAGCGTCGTTGCCGCAACGGAAGGAAATTCGTCGATAGCAGTCGGCAACATTGTCGGAAGCAATATCCTTAACATACTTCTGATAATCGGTCTTACGGCGGTAATACGTCCGATTTTCATCAAGAAGAGTGTCATGACCAACGAGATACCGATGCTCGTGCTTTCGTCGGTCGTGGTGCTGATACTCGGCTACAGCTCAGCTCTCGACGGATTGGAGACAGCGACGATTACGCGCGTCGACGGTCTTCTTCTGCTGATATTCTTCCTGCTTTTCATGCGTTACACCTTTGCAAGCGCACGTTCGGCAACAGATTCTGACCCGGCAGAAGCCGACGGTCAGCGTCTCGGGCGATTCCCGGTGTGGAAGTCTGTCGTGTATGTTGTCGGCGGACTTGCCGCGTTGGTATTCGGCGGAGATAAATTTGTCGATGGTGCCTCAACGCTCGCCCGTCACATCGGTGTAAGTGAAGCGACAATCGGTCTGACAATTGTCGCTGTCGGCACTTCCCTGCCTGAACTTGCTACTTCGGTTGTCGCGGCGCTGAAAGACAAGCCGGGGCTTGCGGTCGGCAATGTCATCGGCAGCAATATATTTAATGTGCTGTTGATTCTCGGTGTGTCGTCGACAATCGTGCCGTTGCCTTTCGGCGGTGTGACTTTGACAGATTTATGGACGCTCGTAGGTGCGAGCTTCATGTTTCTTTTGTTCGGTTGGGCATTCCGTGAACGTTGCATCACAAGAGTCGAAGGCGCGATTATGCTTGCGTCTTATGTTGCCTATACAGTCTGGCTGCTGATATAATAAAAGGGGATTGCGGCAATCAGTGATCGCGCGCGATGATGTAGTCGAACAGGGCGAGAAGCGAAGCTTTTATTTCTGAGTCAGGGAAATCTGCGAGCACTCCGGCTGCTTCGGAGCGGAGACGTTGCATCTCGTCGAAAGCGTAATCGATGCCGCCGTTGTCAATGGCATACGATGTCAGCACGGCAATTTCGGCATCATCGAGTATTTCTTTACGCGACAGTTCCGACATCGCTTTGTGGTCAGGAAGGTCTTCCCGCAGGAGGGTGTGGAGTAGGGGTAGCGTGATTTTGCCTTCGCGCAGGTCATTGCTTGTCGGTTTGCCGATGGCGTCGCTGACGAAATAGTCGAAGATATCGTCGCGTATCTGGAAACAGAGTCCGAGCAATCTCGCAAATTCGGCGAGCGAGTCAACGCGATTGTCGAAAACACCGGCCGCGTAACATCCCATTTTTGCGCATGCGACGAAAAGCGATGCGGTCTTGTTGCTTATTATATTATAATATGCTTCTTCGGTGAGAGTATGGTAACGGGCGTTGTAAATCTGGTCAATCTCTCCGAGAGAGAGGAGTTTGCCGAGGTGACAGAGGGCGTCGATGATGCGTATGTCGCCGGTCGAAATGGCTTGCTGCATGGCGCATGACACGAAGTAGTCGCCTACAAGCACGGCGATATGGTTGTCCCAGATTGAATTTATTGTCGGTCTGTTGCGACGGGTTTTCGAATCATCGACTACGTCATCGTGGATTAGCGTGGCGTTGTGAAGCAGTTCGACGGCGGCAGCTGACGCGATAGTCTTGTCGTTTGCACAGCCGAAAAGTTTCGAGCATAGGATAACGATAACGGGTCTTATCTGCTTGCCTTTGGCACTCAACTGCGACTCGACGACGCGGTTCATAAGAACGTTTGACGTCGATAGTTGCGCGCTCATCTGTTCGTTGAGGCGCTTCAATTCAGGGGCGATGGTGCTATGTATGGCTTCGAGAGTTGTCATCGTACTGTTTACAAGTTACAAAGGTAACAACTTTTTTTGATGGAACGGCGAATTCTTAGTAATTTTAGCCATCGAATGCAGTAAATAAGCATGATTTAGGAGAATCGACGCCCGATATAATTGATTAACCGAACCGACTATGGAAGAGAAAAAACTTTTTTTGCTTGATGCGTACGCTCTGATTTACAGAGCATATTATGCCTTGATACGTTCGCCGAGAATAACATCCGGCGGTTTCAACACATCTGCCATATTCGGTTTCTGCAATACGCTTGATGAAATTCTCCGCAAGGAGAAGCCCGACTATATCGCCGTCTGTTTCGACCCGCCTGGCGGTCATACGTTCCGCCATGAGGTATATCCGGAGTATAAGGCTCAGCGCGACAAGCAGCCGGAGGATATAACGCTGTCGGTTCCGTTTATCAAGAGAATACTCGAGGCTTACCGCATACCGATTGTCGAAAAGCCAGATTTCGAGGCAGACGATGTAATCGGTTCGTTGGCAAAACTGGCGGAACAGGATGGTTTCACAACTTATATGATGACTCCTGACAAGGATTATGGTCAGTTGGTCGACGAGCATACGTTCATGTATCGTCCGGCACTAAAAGGTCAGGGCTTCGAGATAAGAGGCATAAAGGAAGTGTGTGAGCGTTACGGCATCAGTTCGCCGCGTCAGGTCATCGACTTGTTGGCGCTGGAAGGTGATGCGAGCGACAATATTCCCGGCTGTCCCGGTGTCGGTGAGAAGACAGCATCGAAGCTGATAGCCGAATGGGGTTCGGTTGAGAATCTTCTTGACAACGCTGACAAACTGAAAGGTGCATTGCGGACAAAAATCAGCGAGAATGCGGAGCAAATAAGATTTTCGAAATTTCTTGTGACGATAAAGACCGATGTGCCTCTCGATGTAACGCCCGCTATGCTGAAGCGTTGCGAGCCGGATGTAGATGCGCTAGTAGCGATATATGACGAATTGGAATTCAAGACTTTCGTTGCACGTCTGAAGCCTGCGTCGGAAGTTCGCCGTCAAGAGCAGTTCCAGGCGGGGTCGCTTTTCGACATTCCGGAGGAAGAACCCGTCCAGGAGCAGACGCCGGTTGAAATCGATGTGCTTGACGACATAGCGTCTGTATCAGAGTTTTTAACAAAGGCAAGTGAATACGAGTCAGTTGGCGTGGTCTTGACAGTGTCGGGAGATGAGGCGATGACAGCGCGTCTCGAAGGTTTCGCCTTTAATGTCGAGGATGGTCGCAGCGCTTATGTTCCCTTGCCGCCCGCAGGTATGGGACGAGAGGAGGTGCTGGCTGTGATAGCTCCGCTTTTTGCTTCGCAGACTGCAATAATAGTTTCGGCAGACGTTAAGCGCGACCTTTTGCTTCTCCGCCGCGAGAATATCGAGTGGAGCGCACGTTTCTTTGATGTCGCTGTTGCGCATTATATATTGTCGCCGGAGACTAACCACAGACCTGTGACACTTGCCGCGGCTTATCTGAAATATAAGGCGATGGATTTCGCACTGACTCCGGTTGACGTCAAGGCTGCGAATGCCGCTGACCCTGAACGCCGGATGAAGGTCGATGGTGAGACAGCTATGATAGTGCGCAGGCTTAGACCGGCACTGACGGCGGAAATAGAAAAGCAGGGTCAGACGCATCTGCTCGACAAGATAGAGTTTCCTTTTGTCCGGGTGCTCGCCGATATGGAATGGGAAGGAGTCAGGATTGATGTTCAGCAACTCGCCTCACTGTCGCGTAAGCTCACCGCCCGGCTCAATGAACTCGAGGTGAGGGCGTATGAATATGCTGGCGAGCCTATCAATCTCGCATCGCCCATGCAGGTCGGCGAAATACTTTTCGGAAAGTTGAAAATCGACCCAGCCGCGAAGAAAACCAAGCGGGGCGCGTGGTCTACGACCGAAGAGGTGCTTGAAAAGTATCGCAACCGACATCCGTTGGTAAATCTCATTCTTGAAATCAGAGGATTGAAAAAATTGCTCGCGACTTATGTCGACGCATTGCCGAAACTTATCAATCCTCACACAGGAAAGATACATACCACTTATAATCAGACCGTGACGGCGACAGGCCGCATTTCTTCGGCTAATCCCAATCTACAGAATATCCCAATCCGCACGGAGGAGGGTCGTGAAATCAGGAGGGCGTTCATACCGGACAGCGGCGACCTGATGATGAGTGCCGATTACTCGCAGATTGAGCTTCGTCTTATGGCGGATTTGAGTGGCGATGAAGCTATGGTCGAAGCCTTTGTCGAACATCAGGATATACACCGTGCGACAGCTGCCAAGATTTATCATCTCGCCCCGGAAGATGTGACCGACAATCAGCGTCGAGCGGCTAAAACAGCCAATTTCGGCATTATCTACGGCATATCGGCGTTCGGTCTGTCGGAACGTCTGTCGATTCCCCGTGCGGAAGCCAAGAGCCTGATAGAAGGTTATCTGAAAACATATCCCGGCGTTGATAAATATATGAAGGATATCGTCGAACAGGCGCGGCGCGACGGTTATGTCACGACTATTATGGACCGCAAGCGTTTCCTGCCGGAAATATCGTCGCGTAACGCTGTCGTCCGTGGGTATGCCGAACGAAATGCCATAAATGCGCCGCTTCAGGGGTCAGCCGCCGATATCATCAAGATTGCGATGATTGACATCGACCGTGTGATAAAGCGTCTCGGACTCAAATCCCGCATGATAATGCAGGTTCATGACGAACTTGTGTTCAATGTCGACCCTGACGAGGAGATGGTGCTCAAGGAGTTGGTCGTGCGTCTGATGGAAAAGGCTTATAAGGGGCGTGTTCCTCTTGAAGTCGGTGTCGGAGTCGGTTCAAATTGGCTTGAAGCTCACTAAATACAGTGTGGCTAAACTTTTTTTCACAAAATTTGTCATTTTTATACAGAAGTCTTGCATCTGCCGCGGTAATGTATTAACTTTGCACTGCGGCGGAAGGTAAGCCGAGGTCTAAAATAATGAATGAAGTGGAAGAGAATATCAATACAATAAATGAATCTGCAGCTCAGCCGGCGAGCGATTCGCGAAAGAAGTTCAACGGGTTTGCTTTGCTTGCGATACTGTTCACTATCGCGGCATGGATAATACTTTCGTTTGAGGGCGATATAGCGTTGGGAGTAGGCGTAGTCGCTTTCGTTGCCGGATGTATCGGTCTGCGTGCGTCATCGCAGGCGTGGCGCAACACTGCTATCACTTCAATCGTTGCCTCATCGGTGCTGATTGTAGTGCTGGTTGCCTTCAAAATTGTGTTTTATATAGGGCTTAAAGCCATCTGATTATTCTCCGAGGAGGTCGGGACGCAGACGACGTGTGCGTTCGAGAGCCTGTTCGTGACGCCATTCGTCGATTTTAGCCTGATGTCCGGAAAGCAGGATGTCGGGAACTTTCCATCCATTATATTCAGCCGGGCGTGTGTAAATCGGCGGTTCAAGCAGATTGTCCTGGAAGGAGTCAGAGAGGGCGCTCTGTTCGTCGCCTATCGCACCGGGAAGGAGTCTGACGATTGCATCGGCAATTATAGCGGCAGGCAGTTCGCCTCCGGTCAGCACATAGTCTCCGACTGAAATCTCGCGTGTGATAAGGTGTTCGCGTATGCGGTAGTCTATTCCTTTATAATGACCGCAGAGAATGATGATGTTGTCAAGCATCGACATGCGGTTGGCAATCTGTTGGTTGAACACTTCGCCGTCGGGAGCGGTGAAAATCACTTCGTCGTAATGTCGCTGAGCCGTGAGCGCCGATATACAGCGGTCGACGGGTTCGACCTGCATTACCATGCCGGCGTCTCCTCCGAAGGGGTAATCGTCGACTTTGCGGTGTTTGTTTGTTGTGTAGTCTCTCAGGTTGTGAACCACAATCTCTGCCAGACCCTTGTCCTGAGCGCGTTTAAGGATGGAGCAACCGAGCGGTGACTCAAGCATTTCGGGGAGGACGGTTATAATATCGATGCGCATGACTGTTCAATCTTTTGTGCAAAGATATGCAAAATAATTGTATATTTGCATCGGCGCATCAGTCAACAGTGTGCGCAAGACCTTTAACAGTAACATAAACTTTTTTTATCATGAACAAGTCAACGATAATATTATCTTCAGCGATTGTCGCCCTCGGCATGGTTCTGCTTGGTTTCGCCCTCAAGGCGGGTATCGATAATTTCAGCAACCGTGACCGCGATGTCACTGTGCGCGGACTCTGTGAGCGTCAGGTAATGGCAAATAAAGTGACATGGCCGATAGTCACCAAAGAGATGGGTAACGATTTGGTCTCCATCTATGATAAAATCCAGTCAAACAACGCGGCGATTGTCAATTTCCTTAAGACGAATGGAATCGAGGAGTCGGAAATTTCTGTCAATCCGCCTGCTGTCACCGACCGTCTCGCCGACAGCTATAACTCTGAGAATATCCGAGTGCGCTACAATGTCACCAATGTAATCGTCGTTACCTCGTCGAAAGTCGACCTCGTCAGAGAGCTGATTGACCGTCAGACCGAACTGATGAAGCAGGGTGTTGCTGTTGTCGCAGGGAACTACCAGTATCAGACGACTTACGAATACACCGGTCTCAACGATATCAAGCCTGAGATGATTGCCGAAGCGACACGTAACGCCCGGGAGGCAGCCGACAAGTTCGCAGCCGATTCAGACAGCCGCCTTGGTAAAATCAAGACCGCCCGCCAGGGTCAGTTCTCAATCGAGGACCGCGACCAGTACACGCCCTATATCAAGAACATACGCGTCGTAACATCAATCGACTACTATCTCGAAGATTGATTTTCGCCGGCAGGTGAAATTCCTTTTTGATTTTAGGCGAAAAAGGCATATCTTTGCAGATATATGGAACAATACATCGTATCAGCGCGCAAATACCGTCCGTCGACTTTCGCATCGGTTGTCGGGCAGCCTGCGCTTACGGCAACTCTAAAAAATGCGATAGCGTCTGACCGCCTTGCCCATGCATATCTGTTCTGCGGGTCGCGCGGTGTCGGAAAAACTTCGTGTGCCAGAATTTTCGCCAAGACCATCAACTGCGAGAATCCCGGACCAGACGGCGAGGCGTGCAATCAGTGCAGTTCGTGCGCAGCTTTCAACGAAGGCCGTTCGCTCAACATCGTCGAACTTGACGCCGCCTCGCATAATGGCGTCGATGATATCCGTGCCCTTGTCGAGCAGGTGCAGCTGCCGCCCACGCAGGGTCGCTACCGAGTGTTCATCATCGATGAGGTGCACATGCTATCGTCAGCGGCGTTCAATGCCTTCCTCAAGACGTTGGAAGAACCGCCGTCCTACGTGATTTTCATTCTTGCCACGACCGAGAAACACAAGATTATACCGACAATCCTGTCGCGCTGTCAGATTTACGACTTCAACCGTATCACCATCCGCGACATGGTCAGCCATATGGCTTACGTCGCACAACAGGAAGGTATCACCGCCGACCCAGCGGCACTTGCCGTCATAGCGGCGAAGGCTGACGGAGCCATGCGCGACGCTCTTTCGATATTCGACCAGGTAGCAGCATCGTCGCGCGGCAATATCACCTATCAGTCGGCAATCGACAATCTCAACGTTCTCGACCATGCTTATTACAAGCGGCTTATCGATGCGTTTGTGGCGAATAACGTTCCGGAGGCACTGTTGATTTATAAACAGATACGCGACAAAGGTTTCGACTCGCAGTTCTTTGTGAACGGTCTTGCGCTCTATATACGGGACCTGATGCTGGCAGCCAATCCGCTGACACTTCCGATGCTTGAGGTTCCCGACGAGATGCGGGCGGAGATGGCAGCTACGGCAGCCAAATGCTCACCGCAGTTCCTTTATAAAGCGATGGACCTCTGCAACTCGACCGACCTTAATTACCGGCAGGCATCCAACAAGCAGTTCCTTGTCGAGCTGATGCTGATTAAGCTATGCCAACCACTCAGCCCCTCCCAAAATGACAGCGGCGTTGGAGAGGGGCAGTTAAAACCGATAGCCGCTTTCACTCAGCCCGCAGCAGCAAAGACATCTGTAGCTCAGACGGCACCCGTCGCGAAGGTCGAAGTCAAGAATCCGGAGACTCCCAAGTCGCAGGCTCCACGTCCGGCACCGTACAGCGTAGCCGCTCAGCCGCAGTCAACCGTAGCCGAACCTCGGGTAAATACAGCCAATTTTACGCCGAAACTTCGCACACCGGGTTTGTCGCTGCATAAAACGCAGGCTGCCGAGGCTCAGACTACCGCAGCGGAGTCTGTCATTACGGAAAAACGCAATACGCCTTTCACGGACTCAACGGTCGCTAATCTGTGGCGCGCCTATATGCACGACCACGGCACGGAGCATCTGCTAATCAACATCATGCGCAACTGCACGCCTTCGAAAACGGATGAGTGTCTTTATCGGGTCGAGATAGAGAACGAGGTGCAGCTCGGATTGTTTAACGACCATCTCGCAGATATCAACGGTTATATGCGCGACAATCTCGCCAACGATAGTTTTTCGCTCGAAGCCGTTATCAAAGACGGTCCGTCTTCGCCTAAGACATGGACTGAGCGCGAAGTACTCGCACACATGAAAAGCACGAATCCCGAATTTAATGCTTTCGTCGACGAGTTCAAACTCACGTTGCTGTAAGCTTGCGCATCTTATTTCTCGCCGTAAAGGGCTCAGAGAAATATGGATAGCGGGGCTGACCAGTCGGATGGAGTAAAGCCAATAAGTAAGGTGATTGCATCGGGGCAATCTCAAAGTGTGGCGGGAAGCGGGTGAGGCCTATAATAGGCTGTCTTCCCTGAGGGTGGGGAAATCGGAGGACGCTGTTGTCAGACAGATATCCGCCTATCCTTTTGTAGTAGGTTTTCCTGTTCGGGAAAACTTGAATGGGTAATAATAGTGGTTAAACAAAGCCATGGTTGTTTGTTTTCGAATGCAAAGTTATAGGGAAATTT
>CAMWNF010000075.1 GCA_947175535.1 uncultured Bacteroidales bacterium | reverse complement strand
ATGTGTAGAAAGGGTGGGTCAGGAGGTCTGACTCACCCTTTCAGAAAACGGGGATGTAGATTCCCATCTTATCGCCCGCACAATCCGTCTATAAAAAGCTAATTATCCCTATCTTGAAAAATAGACGGATTGATTTGTCCTATAATCCATGTTCCTATATCTTAATGTCGGAGAACTCCGAGGTCTCGGAGTATTCCGATTGTATTTTTTAGCGGTGACCGCCTGTTCTTCTTCATCCGGCGGCGGACAACATTTTGATTGTCAATTTCAATGAGCGATGCTTGGTTTAGCGACCACGGGGACCGCCGGGCGGGGGACCCATCGGACCGCCCCAACGGGGTGCGTTGCGGTCTTCGGGCTGGTTGCCGGCACCAAATGAGTTGAATTTATATGTGAATGAGAGCATGAAATAGCGGGTCAGAGAGTTGTAGAGCGAGTCGTCGATGTAGTTTGCCGTGACAGAGCGGCGGATGTTGCTCTTCTGCTGCAGCAGGTCGTAGGCACGAAGGGTGATTGTTGCGACGCGGTTGCGGAGGAACTGATAGGAAATCGAGGCGTTCCACATCCATTGGCGCGAGTCGTAGCCGGCTGAGTAACCGCTTGTGGCAGAGTAGTCGAGGTCGGTGTTGAGGACGATGCCGAAGGGGGTGTAGTAGGTGGCGTTGAATGTGCCGCCGTAGGTGTGGACGGTTCGTCCGTCGGAGGTCTGGAGGGAGTTGGTGGTGTAGCGTATGCCGTAGCTTGGACGGAGTTCGAGTTCGGCATTGGCGGGACGCCATGCGATGCTCGGGCGGATGCTTGCGCTAAGGTCGCCGGAGCGGTTGCGCATGTTGTTGTTGAAGCCTACCGACTGCTGATAGCGCGCCATGAGGGCGTTGTTGAAGACAAACGACTTGTTGCGGAAGGGGAAGGATATCATGTTGCGGATGAATGCGTTCCACGAACCGTTGACGTTTTCGTAGGTCGTTGTCGAGCCGCCGGTGGTGGGGTCGAATGTTGTGCGCGAAGCGACGGAGTTCTGAGTGACCTGAACGTGGGCCATCGCCATAATCGAGCGTTGCGCCTCGGGGTTGAAGGTGTTGAAGCGCATTGCAACGAAGTGGGAGAACGAGGGTTTCAGGTCGGGATTACCGATGACGATGCGCAGGGGGTCGTTCTTGTCGGGGACGGGCTGCAACTGAGACATCGAGGGCTGAGAGCTGCGACCCATGTAGTCGGCGCTGAGTGATGTGGTCTTGGAGGGACGGTAGCGGTAGCGCATGTAGGGGGCGAAGTTCCAGACCCAGCGGGTCGGTATGGTCTTGTTGTCGTCAGTTAGGTTGAGCGAACGCGACATCTGAGGCACGGCAGAGACGCCGACGTCGATGTTGGAGGTGCGTGCGACGTGCTTGTAGCCGACGCGGATGTCCTGGTTCATGTAATCGTTGCGGAAACGATTGGACAACTCTTCGTTGTATTCGAGTATCGAGCTTATGACGGGGTCACCCGCCCATCCTTCGGGGAAGGTCACGGGGTAGTCGTAGGTGAGGCGGTCGGTGTTGTTCCAGCGATACTGTATGCGGTAGGCGACGGTCAGGAAGTTGCCGTTCTTAGCATTTCCGAGCGGTTCGGTCCACGACAGACGACCCATGACGGAGTTGGACCATGTGTGGTTGTCGGTGAAGCGGTCGGTGAGGTCGATGGAGTCGTTGAAGAGGTAGAATTTGTTCCACGAATAGGCGTAGCTCTTTTCGCGGACATTGCTCATGCGGTAGTTGGCAAAAACGGAGAACGAACGTCCGGGGCGCGAACGGAATTTGTGGTTGTAAATCAGCATACCTCCGACTTCGACCGAGGAGCCTTTGGTGCGGTCGTTGTTGATGCTTCGGACGACTTCGCTCATGGCGGGGTTGCCGGCGCGGGTCAGCGACGAGTCGGTCGACCAGGAGTTGTTGTAGTTGAGCGACATGTTGGGCATGAACTCGAGTGTGTTGAGCGAGTCGGGGTTCCATTGTAAGCGGAAACCGGCGGTGATGTTGTGACCCTTGTCGCGGGCGAGTTTGGCAGTGTTATAATAAGATGTAGAGTCGACGAAGAGATACTGGCGGTCGGTGCGCTGACGGGTGTCGCGGTCGGTGTGGGAGTACATTACGTTACCCCCGACGCGGAAAATCTCTTCTTTACCGACGTTGAAGTTTACGCCGAACGACTGAGCGTCGGTTATGCCCGTCGAGCCGCCGAAACGCCGGAAACGACCGGCTGTGCCGTCGGTGAATGCTGGTTCGTTGATGTTGTTCGCCCCGCCGGTGAATGTCAGCTGGTTGCCGTTCCAGAAACGGTTGACGATGAACGAGCCTTTATATCGGTCGTCGGTTCCGTAGCCGGCTTCGACGTTGCCGAACCAACCGTTTTTCATGTCTTTTTTGACGGTGAGGTTGATGACGGTCTCTTCTTCGCCGTCGTCGACGCCCGTTATGCGGGCGAGGTCGCTCTTGCGGTCGACGACCTGGAGTTTTTCAACCATGTCGACGGGGAGCTGTTTTGAAGCTACTTTGGGGTCGTCGGAGAAGAATTCCTTGCCGTCGACGAGGATTTTTGTGACTTCCTTTCCGTTGGCTGTAATCTTGCCTTCGGAGTCGACGTCGACGCCGGGCAGGCGCTTGAGGAGGTCTTCGACCACGGCGTTAGGCGCGGTCTTGTAGGAGTCGGCGTTATACTCGACGGTGTCCTGCATTACCTTAATCGGAGTCTTGATGCCGATAACTGTGGTCTCCTGAAGCATTATGGAGCTTTCACGGAGGGTAATCGGCTTGATGCGCACGTTTGTGTCGGCAACGGTGACGTTTTGGCAGTCAGGATTGTAGCCGACGTAAGATGCTTCGAGTATGTAGTTGCCTTTCGAAACGGCCGAGAGGGTGTAGCGTCCGTTGAGGTCGGTGACTGAACTTTTGACCTGGGTGCTGTCTTTGGGTGTGAGCAGGCGGACAGAAGCCTGAATGAGAGGCTCGCCGTTTTCGTCAAGTATCTTGCCGGTTATGTCGACAGCCGCAGCCGACATCGCTGTCAGCACGAAGGCGAAAATGATGAGCAGGGGGCGAATGATGAATGATTTTTGCATTGCGGTGATGAGCGATTTTTTTAGCGGTCGCTGTAAAATCAGACACGAAATTACGAAAAAGTTTAACGTCGTCAAAGCGCGATTGCCGCTTATTACGCCGATTATAGACCAACGGGCGGATTTTATAGACGAAAGGCGGTCGGTCGGTGACGAACTATTTCGGCATGTTCGGTTGTTATAATAATGTATAGTATATGTTAAAGGAGCAAAGATTATGAAAAAATTCATCATAGCAGCAGCGATTACCGCGGTCTTGACAGGGATGACCTCCTGCACGGGTCTGCTGATGTCGTCGGATTTCGGCTTCGGCGATTACGGACCGTCGGTCGATTATTATTGGCCCAATTACGGCAATGTGTATAATCCTCCGTTAGGATATTACGGTCCGGCATGGGGTGCACCGGCGCCACCTCCGCCACCTGTCGTCGTGAAGCCGGCATCGCCGCCTAACGGGGCGAACAGACCCAACTATACGCCTTCGCAGCCCAATCAGGGGCAGTCGAAGCCGCCGATGGTGACCACGACGCCAAGCGGTCAGCAGCGACCGGGCAACATGGGGCAGGGACCGACGCAGTCAAACCAGAACAATTCAAATAATTCGGGCAGCAGCGGCACTCACCGCGGTCGTTAGTATGAGCGCAGACGCGCCTCGCGATCGATGCGGCGGAACTCGAAGTAAATCAGTACTGCCGTGACGATTGTCGCCAATAGGTCAGAGCCGGGGAATGACAGCCAGACTCCGTCGAGACCCAATTTGCCGGGCAGAATGAAGAGCAGCGGTATCAGGAATATGACCTGACGCGTGAGACTCAGGAAAATCGACTTGCCGACGCTGCCTATGCTCTGGAAGAAGGTGGTGGAGACGACTTGGAAACCTACGACCGAAAACGCGAGCAGCGAGAGCGACAGACAGCGGGCAGTGACTTCAATCAGATAGCTGTCGGATGTGAACGCCTTGGCAATCAGCGAGGGAAAACAGAGTCCGAACGCACTGCCGACAGCGCAGATGGCTGTGGTGACGATAACGGCGAGCCAGTAGGTGCGCTTTAATCGGTCGAGATTACCGGCACCGTAGTTGTAGCCGATAATCGCCTGCATGCCCTGACATGTGCCGATAATAATCATGATTATCAGAGATGTGTAGGTCGAGAATATGCCGGCTGCGCCAATCGATAGGTCGCCGCCGTAGTGCGACAGCGAGTTGTTGATAATAACGTTGATGAAACACGATGCGGCGTTGACGAGGGCGGGAGCCGCACCGATGGAAACGATGCCTATGACGACATGCCAGCGGAGGCGGTAGATGCCGCGGGTGAAACGCAGCGTGACATCGCGGCGCACGAAGTGAGCCATGACGAATATCATCGAGCAGGTCATGGCTATGTCGCTCGCAATGGCGGCGCCTTTGATGCCGAGACCGAAGGTGAAGATGAACAGCGGGGCGAGAGCGAGGTTAATCAGTGCGCCGAGTATCATCGTCGCCATGGCGCGCATCGGGTAGCCTGAGGCGCGCATGATGTTGTTGAAGCCGAAGGCGAGGTTGGTCATCAGCAGACCTGGCAGCAGCCAGAGGATGAAATCGCGGGCGTAGGGCAGGGTGACGTCGCTCGCTCCGAAGGCTCGCAGAATGGGGTCGATGAATATGCCGAAAATCGAGATGTAGATTGTGGCGTTGATTATAAGGAGTATGAGCGCGTTGCCGAGGACGAGTGACGCGCTTTTCATGTCTTTGCGTCCGAGGAAGATTGACACGCGCGCCGTTGCGCCGGCCCCGACAAGGACACCGAGAGCCGTGGTGAGGTTCATGACGGGGAAAGTTATTGCCAGTCCGGAAATCGCTTCCGGTCCGACGCCGCGACCGATAAATATGCGGTCGACGACGTTGTAGAGCGACATGACCAGCAGCCCGACGACGGTCGGCACACTGTAGTCCCAGAGCAGTCGTCCGATTGACCCTGTGGCAAGACGGTTCAGATTACCTTTGACGGCACTGTCGTTGTTCGGCATAATAGCGTTAGGATTAGGAAGGTCAGATATGCAAAAACTTGAAGACCGGCGGTCTCCAAGTTTTCGTTAATGTCGGTTTGCGGCTATGCGGAACCGCGCAGATTAGAATTTATTCTGCGGCAGCTGCTTTTGCACGCTCGTAGTATTTGCGGATGTCGAGGTTGGCAGCTTCGCCGTAAGTGGGATATTCTTCCACGATTTTACCATAAGCCTTGGCTTCGGCTGCATAGTTTTTCTGCTCGCGATATACGTTGGCTTCCTTAACAAGGATGATGGGCACGAGCTGAGAATTGTGGTTAGCTTCCTTGACAGCTTTTTCGTAAGCTTTGATTGCGGCGTCGTAGTTCTGAAGGTTGACGTAGCAGTCGCCTTTGAGGGTTTCGATGCCTGCAGCGATGATTTCGTCAGAAGCGGAAGCGTCGTCGAGATATTTTACGGCTTCTTCGTAGTTCCCTGCCTGATAGAGACGGATGGCGGTTTCAATTTTTGCGCGGTCGCCGCTCTTTGTTCCATGGGCGGCAGCGTCTTTGTAGAGGTTGAGAGCGATGGAGTCGTTCTGTTCTACGTCAGCAAGGGCGATAGCCTGGTCGGCTTTGGCGACCTGAGACTGGCGCACGAGAAACCATGCGAGGATTGCAACGAGAATTACTGCCACAGCGACAAAAAGCGCAGTGAGCTGTTTGCGATATTTTTTTGTTTTTGCTACGAAGTCAGCCTCTTCCTGATTGACGGGCTGAATGTTTGGATTTTTATTTTCCATTGAATTATGATGATTTCGTTTTATTTCCGTGTTGTGTCGCCGATTTTTTGTCGGGTCGGGCTTTCGAACTGCAAAAATAGTGTTTATCTTTCGGAAATAAAAATTTTTTGGCTTGTTTGTTGAGATTGTTGACGTTAGAGAGGGTTATTTCACCTTATAACCGCGTGCGGCGAGCATTCGGCGGCATTCGGCGACGCGGTCGCCCTGAATGAGGATTTCACCTCCTCGTGCCGAGCCACCGCATCCGAGCGAGCGTTTTAGCTCTGCGGCGAGTTGTCTGAGGTCTTCATCGTCGAGGGTTAGGTCGCAGATGATTGTGGCTGTTTTGCCGCCGCGTCCTTTGCGTTCGAGGAAGATATGGACGGGAGTTTTCTGAACGGCAGCTTCGGGTGTGTCCGGCGCGTTTTCAGGTGTCGGGCTTTCCTCGCCTGCAGGGAATTGTGCAGCCAGTGAACTCAGAGCGTCGTGCCAGTCGGGAGTCTGCATTGTCATTCGATGTCGTGGAGAGCTTCGGGTTCGCAGGACGGGTCGATTGTGCGCGCGAGCTGACGTATGAACAAAGTGCGCGACTGCTCGTCGGCTGAAAGCGAGCGTACGAACATCAGCACCGAATCGGGTTCACGTTGCAAAGCTGCCTGCATGCACCGCGCCGCCAATGCAAGATTGGTGTCCTCGTCCTTAGTGTCGGCAAGACGCGAGGTCAGCATAGAAAGCCGGCAGAGTTCATCGACTGACAGGTTGTAGAATGCCGGACCGAGAATTAGGCTGTCGCACAATGACTGAGTGGACGACAATCGTCCGGCTTCAAACTCTTCCTCCGCCGAGTCGACGGAATTGTAGGAGTTGCCGCCGCACGACGAGAGCATCATACCCGCAAGCCCGGTTATTGCAGCGAAGAGAACAAACTTTCTCATTCGGCGGTCGGGGGCGTTGCTGTTTCTGCCTCGGGATCGGCGATTACCTGGTCGAGAGACTGATGGTCGGCGTTCAGCCATTCAACTTCGGAGGGCGAGGTTTCGTCGGGGAGTTGATAGGTGTTTTCGACATTGTCGCCGTCGGGGGCATCAACGTGAGTGCGGTTGTCGAACCAACCGATATAATAGATAACTGCCACTGCAATCGCAGCTACTATGAGTCCTATCAGAAGGACGCGCCATGTGCCGCCGTTCTGAGATTTTTTAGATGTTGTCATAGTCGTATACTTGAATTGAGATTATAAATTCTTAACTTGTTCGGCAAAAGCATGCATCTTGATTGCGGCTTCGGCTGCCTCAGAGCCTTTATTGCCCAGTTTTCCGCCCGCGCGGTCGAGAGCATCCTGTTCGGTGTCGACAGTCAGCACTCCGAATATCACAGGTGTGTCGCAGTCGGCGTTGAGGGAAGTTATGCCCTGCGTCACGCTCTGGCAGACGTAGTCGAAGTGAGGAGTTCCTCCGCGGATGACGCAACCGAAGACAATAACCGCATCGAACGCCGAACTCTCGATGAGTTGCGAGGCTCCGAAGGTCAGTTCGACGGCTCCGGGAACATGGAACACTTTTATCTGTTCGTCGTCAAAGCCTTGTGCACGGAATGTGGCGAGAGCGCCCTCGAGAAGGGCTGAGGTAATATGTCCGTTCCATTCTGCGACTACGATGCCGACGGTCATGCCTTCGACATCGGGAAGGGGAGCGGTTGGAGCACTATTTTTGTTTGCTGTTGCCATATAATAGATAACAATTGGGTTGTCCGGATGGTTTTGTGAAAATCAATGAAGCTTCTGCCAGTCGGCTGTCAGAGATTTCGATGCCTTTTCTGCGGTAAGCGCCGCCTGACCGAGCACGGCGCGGCGGAAATCTTCGTCGGGTGCCTCAAGACGTTCGGCGGCTCTGTCGTCGCGATACAGGGCGTCGACAGTTCCGGCGACAGCACCTGCATTCCACATCATCGACTGACATATGTCTTCGGGTATTTCGACCGATGTCACCTCTTTGCCGGAATAATAGCTTATCATATGGTTCGCGGGGTCCACGCTTATGAGCGAGCGGCAATAGAAGTCGATATGGTCGTGGTAGCAGCGGTCGCCGTCGCTGATGCCGAAGATTGTCGAGAGGTCATTGTTGCGGGCGATGACTACCGAAGCATATTCGAGATTCTCGAGAATTACGGGCATAACACGGGTGATACGCGGCTCCTGCTGCGGCAGGAAGCCGGGTAGATAGACCAGTATCGCCTTACGCTCGGAAGCGTGGGCGAGAAGCTGGGACATGCGCGGACGCATTCGTGCATCGAGTGCGTAATAACCGCCGTAGACAACGATGTCGCCTTCATCGATGCGCGGCCAGACAATGTCGAAACATTCGTCGGGATAGTTCTCGTAGCGTGTTGCGCTTGTTATTCCGTTTTCGTCGGTTGTATATATTATTATAGGTGACAGCCCTTCGGTGAAACGGTCGAGAGACGACATGTCGACTCCCGCCTGCGAAAGAAAGTCGGCGATGATGTCGCCGACAGCTCCTTTGGCGAGTTCGCTCGCTATCACTACCGGCAAACCCTGACGGGCAAGGATGGCAGCGGCGTTGACTATGCGGCCGCCGGGCATTGAACCTACCGGCTGGGAGTTACGGAATACAACATCAAGGGCGCATTCGCCTATACAGATTATCTTTTTCATCGAAAAAATCAGTTTTTATCGCCGCGGGCGGCTTTGCCGAGGTATCCGCCGTGATGGCGTTTAGCATATTCTTCACGTGAGAAATTGATAACTTTCATTACGCTGACCACGAGGATGTCGCCGATTACGGTCATAACCGTGGTCGAGGTCGTCGGTGTCAGTCCGAGGGGGCACACCTCAGGCGCACCTCCTGTCGGGAGTACATAATCAGCCTGTTTTGCCAGCGGTGAGTCTTCCACGCCGGTAATGACGATAAGCGGAGTCTCGGGGTAGATGTTCTTGGTGAGGCTAACGAGGTCGACTATCTCATTGGTCTTGCCGGAATTGGATATCATTAGCATAATGTCGTTGGGCTGTAGAAGTCCCAGATCGCCGTGCTGTGCTTCCGCCGGATGCAGAAAAACAGCCGGAGTGCCGGTCGAAGAGAATGTTGTAGCGATGTTCATGGCTATCTGACCCGCTTTGCCCATGCCGGTTGTCACGAGTTTTCCTCCGAGGCGGTGTACACGTTCGACAATAGCCTCGACCGCACCTTCGTATGCGTCTGTTTCAGGAATGGCGGCTATCGCGTCGCATTCGGCGCGAAGTATGTCGCGCATCGTTTGTTTTATATCCATAACTGATATATGGTATGATGATTGTTATATCGTTTCGGGTTCTTCGTAAATTGTCGGATCGTCGATGCCGGCTTCTGCTAATGCCTGCCGCCGTTCGATGCAGGTGCCGCAGCGTCCGCAGTGCTGTTCGCCGCCTTTGTAGCAGGAGTAAGTGTGGGAATAGTCGACTCCGAGGGATTTTCCTCTGGCTGCGATTTCTGCTTTCGAAAGCAGGGTGTATGGTGCTCTGAGTTCTATCGAATCGTATGTTCCGGCTTCGATTGCAGCCCCCATAGCTTTGATGAATTTTTCGCGGCAGTCGGGATAGATGGCGTGGTCGCCCGAATGGTTGGCAATCATCACGGCTTTAAGTCCGTGGCTTTCTGCCAGCCCTGCAGCTGCAGCAAGCATTATACCGTTGCGGAAAGGCACGACGGTCGACTTCATGTTGTCGAAATCGTAGTCGCCTTCAGGCACTGCCGCCGCACCTTCGAGCAGCGAACTATGAAAATACTGACCTATGAACGCAAGGTTTATTTCTATCAGTTCTATGCCGAGCAGACGGCACTGATAGCGGGCGCATTCGATTTCACGCATATTGTGGTTCGAACCATAGTTGAATGTTACCGCCAGATCTATGCTGTCGGCATATTCGTGCAGCATGGTGACGGAGTCCATGCCTCCCGATAGAACTATGAGTGCGTCTTTTGTCATGTATGCTGTTCTCTACGTTTTTTATTATTTGCCGAGGTCGGCTGCTGATTGAAAAGCGGCGAGCATTCTGCTTCTGACCATATCCTGATGCTCCTCGTCACCATAGTTAGCGAACGGATAAATAGCGATACCACCTCTTGGGGTGAAAATGCCGAGCACCTCGATATAGCGAGGATTCATCAGCTTTATAAGATCTTTCATTATTATATTCACGCAATCTTCGTGAAAATCGCCGTGATTGCGGAAACTGAAAAGATAGAGTTTCAGGCTCTTGCTTTCGACCATGTCCTCGCGCGGGATATAATTGATGACAATACGCGCAAAGTCGGGTTGTCCGGTTTTTGGACATAGTGATGTGAATTCCGGACAGTTGAATGTCACCAGATATTCATTCTCCGGATGTTTGTTTTTGAAAGACTCAAGTAGTGAGGGGTCATATTGCGAGGGATACTTCACTCCTGTATTGCCTAAAAGTGTGCATCCGCTGATTTCTTCTTTGCTGCGTGGCATAAAGCGTGATTTTGGATTGGTAACGCAAAAATACAACTTTTTTCGCGATACCCCAAATTATAGGGTTTGACTCATTCTTCTGGTTTGAAGAAACCGACATCCACACGTTTGACTTCAAATGATCGGTCAACCACAACTCCAACATTATGTTTTATCATTAGCCGCGCGAGTTCCTGCCCGTCAATCAATACTATTTTTAGAGAGCCGGAGTTCCTAATTTGTCTGCGTGCGGCTTCCGAAAAAGTTGATGTTGTTATATAAATACCCTTAGTCGCCCCAACATTTATAAGAGCACCAATGAATTGTTGGATGTCCGGACCGCCAACACATTTATCTGTCCAACGTTTAGCTTGGATATAAATTTTATCAAGCCCAAGAGCATCCTCCTTAATAATTCCATCAATTCCTCCGTCGTTGGAGTACTGAGTGACTTCTGCTGCGTCTTCAAAATCACCACCATAACCCATTCGCACCAAGAGTAATACGACAAGCTCTTCAAAAAACTTAGGAGTTTGTTCTTTGACTGCTGCCAGTAAATCATCAATCAAATTGCCGATTATATCTTTATATGCGCGTTCAATCTGTTCCATTGGCGTGACTTCCTCATGGTCAGATTTTACAAAATCGACGCTGTTATGTTTGGTTTGATTCCTGTTTTGAGAAAATTCTGCAAAAGATGGATAATGGTCGGCAAGATATTTTTGTGTTATCTCTTTTATACCTGTTCCCAGTAATTTTCGACCTTCATCTGTTATTTCGAAACGTGCTCTTTGAGGTCGTGAAATCAAACCGGCTTTCATACACCATGTTTTCGCCCACGAACAACGGTTAAGATGTCTGTTTTGCCCGCTTTCAAGCCTATCCTCGAGATCTTGGTCTGATAATTTCATCTTCTTGGCTATTTTTGATGAAATTGTGTTTATATCCATCATTGAGCCTTCATTCATGACTTCGAGAAAGGGTAATAGATATTTTTGGAAAGAAGGTATCATATTGTATTTATTATTTTGTGCAAATTAGTATTTATTTTTGTCTTTGACAAAAAAGTTGTTGAATAAAGCCTTTTAATTAGAAGAAATATTGTGAACAATCAGAAAAGGTTAACAGGAACTATGTCTACGTTTTTCCCTTTCCAATTGATTTTTGCAGAGCTTTTATTTGTAATAATCAGAAGTTTTGAGCAATTAAGTTCTTCGGCAGCCTCCACGAGAGCATCCAGTTCGCGTTTTTTTGTTTTCTCAGAACTCAAATCATAACATACTTGTATTAATTGTGTGACATGGGAATCCTTTCGAGTGACGAAATCAATCTCTTTGTCATTTCTGGTTTTATAATAAAATAATGTTTGCCCGGTAATATATCCACGTCTTAGGAGCTCTATAAAGATTTGATTTTCAAGTAATCGTCCGAGATTTTCACTTGTGTTGAACGCTGTGCTCTGCACAAACCCATTATCAACCACATAGACTTTATTAGGAGCTTTTTTCATTAGTTTCAGTTTGTTATTGAAGCGTGGCAGGTAGAAAAAAAGATAGGGTTCTGTGAGATATTGGCAATATTTTTGAGTGGTTGTTACACTTGAAAGACCCAACTCTTCAGCAAGATCATTTGAGGAAATAGGATTACAGAAATTTGATAAGAGATAAGTTGCAAGATTGTATAAGTCATTAGTATTTCTTACTTTATGGCGTTTGGCAACGTCTTTTAGCAAGATGGAATCAAAAAGTGTTGAGAGGTAACTCTGGGTAATCTCTCTTGACTTTATTGTTTCCGGATAACCACCATTTCGCATATAATCATCAATAATACTTATTGATTTTGCTGTATCTCCGATTGTATTTATCGTGATGTCTCTCCATTTTAATGTTTCTTCAAGGCTGAACGGGAGCATTTCGATTTGAAGATAGCGGCCTGTTAACACTGTAGCCATTTCACTACTGAGCATCTTTGCATTACTGCCGGTAATTATTATATTTCTCCCACGACGATATAACTTGCTTATCCACATATCCCAACCTGGTAGATTTTGGATTTCGTCCAATAATAGATATTCATAATTGGGATAAACGGTATCAAGCATTGCCATTACTAAATCCTCATTCCAACTTTCAAGTAATAAATTATCATCGAAATTTAGATATGCAAAATTTTTACCTTGTAGCATCAATAATGCAAATACAGATTTCCCGACGCGACGAGGACCAGTAATTAGTTTGATTAATGGATTTGCAAGTAATTCATCAAAATTGTATTTCGTATATCGTGGTTGATAAGGACGCGACATTAGTTCGTCCCGTTCTGCTTTTTGATTAATGATAATATTTTTCATATTATATTTATTTGGACTTCAAAAATAATCAAATTTATCCAATAATTATTCTGTATTGGATAAAAAATGCCATTTTTTATCCAATACGATATTTATTTTAGATAAAAATGATGTTGTAAACATATTTGCAAATATTTACTCTGTTCT
>CAMWNF010000074.1 GCA_947175535.1 uncultured Bacteroidales bacterium | reverse complement strand
TTCAAGTATATAGATTTAGTAGAAGCGCCTCCGACTGTGACTGTCGGAGGCGCTTGCTTTTTGCTGTATGATGCGAAGATTTATTTTTCTTCGCTTTCGGTGTCGTACCACTTGGAATACATCAGATAGTTATGTGCTATCTTCTGATTGATTTCGCGGCTTTGAGCGGGGTCTACCATTTTGATGAATTTGGCAGGAGCTCCGCCCCAGAGTTCGTTCGCTCCGATTTTTGTACGGGACAGCACGACTGCGCCGGCTGCTACAATGGCGCCTTCGCCGACTTCGGCGTCGTCCATCACAACCGCACCCATGCCGACGAGAGCGAGGTCATGGATTTTTGCACCGTGGATTGTTACGTTATGCCCTATTGAGACATCGTTGCCAATTTCAATGGTCGATTTCTGATAGAGTGTGTGAAGGACAGAACCGTCCTGAATGTTAACGCGGTTGCCGATGCGGATTGAGTTTACATCGCCGCGTAAAACGGTGTTGAACCAGACACTGCATCCATCGCCCATGACGACGTCGCCGATGATAGTGGCGTTTTGGGCGAGGAAGCAATCGTTGCCGATTTCAGGCGTGAAGCCGCGTACGGGAATTATAAGAGCCATGTTGCTGTCTGAATTTATCGTGAAAGTTTGCGTGTTTTGTTTTTAAGCCATGCGAGGGCTTCGCCTGATAGCGATGGCGCGAGGGTTTCGCGCACTTTGTCGTGATAGAGATTAATCCATTCTATTTCTTCGTCGGTCATAATCGCTGTGTCGAACAGACTCAAATCGAAGGGGAAGAGCGTGACTGTCTCGAAGCCGAAGAACTGTCCGAACTCAGTTGTCATCGCTTTGACGCAAAGCACAAGATTCTCACAGCGTATGCCGTGGACATTTGTGCGGTAGAGACCGGGTTCGTTTGAGGTAAGCATGCCGGGTTTGAACGGGAAGCGGCTGAGGTTGAGCGCTACTTTCTGCGGACCTTCGTGGACGTTGAGGAAGTGACCGACGCCGTGACCTGTTCCGTGGAGATAGCTTAGACCGTTTTTCCAAAGGAACTGGCGCGCGATTACGTCAATCTGCGCTCCGTTGGTTCCCTCGGGGAAAATCATCTTAGCCATGGCGATATGACCCTTCATAACGAGGGTGAAGTCGCGGCGTTCTTCAGCGGTCGGGGTGCCGAGTGCAATTGTGCGGGTTATGTCGGTGGTTCCGTCGAGATACTGCGCGCCTGAGTCGACGAGAAGCAGTCCGTTGGGGTGGAGTGTCGATGCCGAGCCTTCTTCTGCTTCATAATGAACGATTGCGCCGTGACCTTCGTAGCCTGCAATTGTGCCGAAGCTCTCGTCGAAGAATAAATCCTGTGCTGAGCGGTGACGGCGGAGTATTTCGGCGACATCGAGTTCTGTGATACCGTCATCTGCGGCTACACGCTGTTCGATTTCCATGAATGAATGAACGAGAGCGACACCGTCGCGACGCATCGCTTCTTTGATGCCGGCTATCTGAACGGCGTTTTTGCATGCCTTCATTTCAGCTACAGGTGAGGCACCGTAGACGTAGCGTCCGCCGAGGGCGACCTTGACGCCTTCGGCTGTGCGGTCAGGTTCGATGAGTACACGTGCATCGGCGGGGAGTGAGGAGAGGAAAGCCATGGCTTCAGTGTAAGGCTTGGTTGCAACACCCTGCGATTTCAGATATGCATCCACTTCGGCGGTGAGTTTTGCCGAGTCAACGAAAAGCACTGATGCGTTATCGGGCGCAATGTAAAGGAACGATGTTGCGACAGGGTTGTATGTCACGTCGTTGCTGCGGATGTTTAGCGTCCATGCAATTTCGTCAAGAGCCGAGATGAACTGTGACGATGCCTGGAGTGAAGGAAGGGCTGCGAGTATATCGGCGATTTTCTGTGAAGCATCGCGACCGGCATATTTCGCATCATGAACGAATATTTTCGCATCGGGAAGTGCGGGTCGGTCGTTCCATACAACGTCGATGGGGTCGAAACCGGTGGCGAGTGAGAGATTGTGGGTTTCCAGAGCAGCCCGGAGTGCTTCAGCTCGCACGACAGAGAACATCATGCCGTCGATGCCTACGGTCTGTCCGGCTTTTAATGCTGAGCATAAGAATTTTTCGATAGACGGAGTCGAAGGAAGACCGTCTTTCATAAGCTCGATGTCTGTTCCCTCAAGCTGGGCTGCAGCCTGAAGGAAATAGCGCGAGTCGGTCCATAGGTAGGCGGCGTCAGCTGTGACGACAAGGTCGCCGGCTGAACCGGTGAAACCGCTGAACCAGCGGCGTGCCTGCCAGTGAGAGGCGAGATATTCACTCATGTGCGGGTCAGCCTGAGGGATAATCGCTGCATCGACCCCGGCTTTTTTCATCTCTGCGCGAAGAGCACTGAGACGTTGGGCTATCACGTTTTTCATTTTTTATAATAAGCTCTAAATTATTCAATGTGCAAACTTACAAAAAAAATACTTATCTTTGCTGAAAAGAAAACCAAACAAACATTAATTAAAACCATGCTTACACAGATAATCAACGGAAAAATATTCACACTTCACGGCTGGATTGACGGAGGTTCAATCGTAATTGAGGATTCGAAAATACGCGATATATTTAATTCGAGTGCACCTGTTGAAGGTGTGGAAAAGGTTATCGATGCCAAAGGTGGCTATGTGCTCCCGGGTGCAATTGACCTTCATGTCCACGGCGGCGGCGGTCGCGATTTCATGGAAACTACTGAAGAGGCTTTCCTTGAAGCCATAGACGCACATCGCCGTCACGGCACTACCGCCATCGCTCCGACTCTATCTTCATCGACCAACAAGATGATTGACGATGCGGCTGCTACATGTGATAAACTTATGGCTGACCCGATGAACGGTATCATCGGTCTCCATCTCGAAGGTCCGTATTTCAATCCGAAGAAAGCCGGTGCACAGATGCCTGAGATTATCCGTCCCATCAATCCCGATGAATATAAAGACCTTGTCGAACGTCACCCGAGTATCCGCCGTTGGGACGCGGCTCCCGAACTCGACGGTTCTGAGGAATTCGGTCGTTATCTGCGTTCGAAGGGTGTGGTAGTTTCACTTGCTCATACAGCAGCGACTCCTGAAGATGTCGATCGCGCCAATGCATCAGGCTTCAGCCATGCAACCCATTTTTACAATGCAATGACCCAATATCACAAAGAGGGCATGTACAGTAAGGCAGGAACTGTCGAAGGTGTATATGACCATCCCGAGATGACGGTAGAAGTCATTGGCGACGGCATTCATGTGCCGGTTGAGTCGATGCGTCTCGCTCATCGCGTAAAGGGGACTGACAACATGGCTCTGATTACCGATGCCCTCGCAGTCGCAGCATCAGACAGCACAAAAGCATTTGACGAGCGCGTTAAAATCGAAAACGGCGTGTGTGTTTTATCCGACGGTTCTGCCATTGCCGGTTCAATTGCTACGATGGACCGCGTGATAAAGGTTGCCGTTACAAAAGCCGGTTTCCCGATTGAAGAAGTTGCGCGCATGGCTTCGGAAGTTCCCGCTAAAATCATGGGTGTCTATGACCGTAAAGGTAGTCTCGAACGTGGCAAGGATGCCGATATAATTATAATGGATAAAGATATCAATCTCACGGGAGTCGTGCAGATGGGACGTGAAATTGAAGTTGCTAAAGCATAAATTATAAAACCTTACTATTTACCAGAAATTAATGAAAAAAGTAATTCTTGCGGTTGCCGCTGTGTTTTTCGGCATGGCTGTTTCGGCACAAAGCATTTCTATTTACTCGGGAGCTAAAGAAAAACTGAACTTCTCGCCTGAGGAGATTGATTCCATCGTATTTAACAAGGAGTCTGCAACCGGTGTGCTGAGCGCACGTCCGGTCAAAGGAACATGGTGCTCAGTCGGCACGTCTATCACCTGGTATAACGATAACGTTGATTTCAGCAAAGGAAGGTTTACACGAGGCTATCAGGACCGAGTGATGGATAAACTTGCTTTTGATGATTTTATCAATGTCGGTGACAACGGGGGTATAGCCTCGGGTTCAATCAACAGACCTAAGAAGGCGGATTATTATTCGATTGAACATGGTATCAATGACTGGGGAAAACAGACTCCGGTCGGAACATTCGATGATTATCTCAACAACACCGGTAATTCAACATTTGCAGGAGCTTACCGTCTGTTGATAGATAAGATATATTCGCTTAACCCCAATGCGAAAATCGTTCTGTGTACTCCGCGAAAGGCTTACGGCTTCGACGGTTATCTTCCGGCGCATTGGTATGATGCAAAACCTAACGGTGTATATCTCAAAGACTATGTTGATATTATCAAGAAGATAGCAGAATATGAGTCGCTGCCTGTCGCAGACTTCTTCAACGAATGTGGCGGTCAGAACAATCTTGCGCGTTTGTCTATCGATACGGCTCTGCATCCCAACGACGACGGCTATCAGCTGATGGCTAATGTGCTTGTCAAGGCTTTTGAAAAAATAATCGTCGACTGATATGCGTTCCAAAAATATTTTAAGCCGGATGTTTATGGTCGCGACTCTTTTCGCGGCTATTGCGGTTGCTGATTTGTCGGCAACCGGTAATACGGTCTGTATTCATCTGACAAAGGGTCAGAAACTCGTCTATACCCATGAAAATCATCCGATGATTGTATTCAGCGGCAGCAACAACGTGACTATCAAGTCTGACCACAAAGAGGTCAGTGCACTTTCAATCGACGGTCTGCATAAAATCACTTTTACCGACCCGGCAGGCATAGGTGATGCGGTGGTGGACTCAAAAGGTCAGATTGTAAATATCGGGCCTTCGGATTTCGCGCTGACGGGTTTTGATGAAGGTACGGCTGTGAGTGTCGTTTCTCTCGGGGGCATGGTGATGCAGACTGCATCTGTCGATGACAGCTCGGCATTTATCGTTTCGCTTGACGGATATGCCAAAGGAGTCTATATCATTGTCGTCGGAACTGAAAGCTATAAAGTCGCATTAAAGTAATTGACAGGTTCTTATGAAAAAGATAATATTTTCAATTCTTGTGGCTGTTTTCGCTATATCGGCATCAGCCCAGAAGCGCGAGATTAACGCTCATTGGTGTGCGCTCGGCACTTCGATAACATGGTATAATGAGAACGTCTCGACAGCGCGGGGAGGTTTTACAAAGGGTTATCAGACCCGCGTGATGGAAAAACTCGGTTTCACGAAATACACCAATAAAGCAGTGAACGGAGGAAACCTGTCGACAGCGTTGTCCCAGGTCATCAAAGCGGATTATTACACCATAGAGCACGGTATAAATGACTGGGGTCAGTCAATCCCTGTCGGAACAATGGATGATTACATCAATAACACCAAGAACGGAACTTTTGCCGCTGAATACCGCAGACTAATCGATCGAATCTACGGCATGAACCCGAAAGCCAAGATTGTGCTTTGCACTCCTCGTAAAGGCGCGGGTTTCGCAGCAGTAGGAGGGAGCAACTATCTTCCTGAAAACTGTAATGACCCGAAAAACGGAATCTATCTGAAAGAGTATGCCGACCTAATCTGTGAGATTGCCGCATATGAGGGAATACCTGTTGCAGATTTTTTTAGCACCGGAGTCGGTTACAGAAACATCTACGATATGTCGTTGAACGATTCGCGCAGAGCTGACGGTCTTGTTCATGATGGCGTTCATCCCAACGATAAAAGCTATCAGATAATGGCAAATGTCCTTATTGACGCTCTTGAAAAAGTTTTATTGGACTGATTACAGAGATATAAAACTACAGATAAAATCGTCGGCTTCAAGGTCGGCGATTTATTTTTTTAGCTAAAGCGAGCAGGGCTTCTGTAGTGGCGCGGTCGATGACACGGCTGCGGTTGCCGGGGTATCGTTTGACGAATGCTTCTGTACCGTCAGGGGTATGGACTGCAGTCCATACCGTTCCGACCGGTTTTTCATCACTGCCTCCGCCAGGTCCGGCGATGCCTGATGTCGCTACCGCACACTCTGCGTTCATCAGTCTGGCAACGCCTTCGACCATTGCGGTAACAACTTCTTGGCTTACGGCTCCGTGCCGCTCAATCAGTTCAGGCGGCACACCAAGCACCCCGCTTTTAATTTCGTTGGCGTAACTGACAACCGAGCCGACATAAACATCCGAGCAACCTGAAATCATCGTTATGGTGTGAGCGATGTCGCCGCCCGTGCAGCTCTCGGCGCTTGTGATTTTCCATCCGTGGCGGCGGACAGCGTCGAGGGCTATTTCAGCGGCGGTGGCGTCTCCCTTAAATATAATGTATGGTGCAGTTTCTTCGCATAGCTGTCGGTAGGCTTCGTCGAGATGTCGTTCTCCGATTGTCCCGCAATTGCCAATTGCGTCAAGTCTCAGGCGTATTAGTCCGGGCGTCGGCAGATAAGCTAAATGCATGCCTTCAGGTAATTCGGCTTCGAAGCGTTCGAGCCGTTGGGCGAGAGCTGACTCGGTGATGTCGGTTATCATTAAAACCCTGTGACCGATGAACTCGTCAGGTGTGAAGCGTTCGGCAATCATCGGTGCGACTGAACTCACGAGCATTCCTTCGGTTTCGAACGGTACTCCTGGCATTGCAATCAGTACATGACCGTCACGACGTTCAAACCACATGATAGGAGCTGTGCCGAGACGGTTCTGGATTACTTTGCAAGACTGCGGAACCATCGCTTGTGCTTCGGTCAGCGGATTGAGTTTGAGACCGCGTTTGTCGAAAACCTCGCGAATATTCTCTGCGACTGTTTCGTCGAAAATCATCGGACCACCGAAGATTTCGCACAAGAGGGGTTTGGTAATGTCGTCTTTAGTCGGTCCGAGACCTCCGGTAGTGATGACCAGATTGGAATCTTCCATGCATGTTTCAATGGCATGGCGGATATCATCGGCTTTGTCTGCGACGGTCATTATCCTTACAGTTTCCCAGCCGTAAGCGCCGAGTGTGCGAGAAATAAAACCTGAATTGGTGTCGGTGACCTGTCCGAGCAGGATTTCGTCGCCTATTACGATGATGGATAGCTTCATAATCAGATGGTGACCCGGGCATAAGGAGTCTCGTCATAACGACAGAACTGCCCTGCGAGATATTTGTAGTAACCGGCGATGGCTACCATCGCGGCGTTGTCGGTAGTGAATGCTCGTTGAGGAATAAATGCCTTGATGCCTCGGCGACGGCAGAATTCCGAGACAGCCGCCCGAACGCCTGAATTAGCTGAAACTCCGCCTCCGATGGCAACGGTCTTGACTCCGGTCTGTTTGACTGCCTTGGCGAGTTTGTCGAGGAGGATGTCGATGATGGTCGCCTGCAGTGAAGCCGCTAAATCGGGCATGTTGTTCTTTATGAAATCGGGGTCTTTGGCGACAGCGTCGCGCAGAGTGTAGAGAAACGATGTCTTCAGTCCGCTGAACGAATAGTCGAGACCTGCGATGTGGGGTTTGGAAAATTTGAAGCGTGTCGCATCGCCTTCCGCAGCAAGCCGGTCGATGTGCGGACCACCGGGGTAGGGCAGTCCCATGACTTTGGCGCATTTGTCGAATGCTTCTCCCGCGGCGTCGTCGATTGTCTGACCGAGAACTTCCATGTCGTCATAATTTTTAACCAGGATTATCTGGGAGTTACCTCCAGAAATCAGCAGGCAGATGAAAGGAAATCCAGGAACCTCGTCGTCGGGCGACTGACGGACGAAGTGTGAGAGTACATGACCATGGAGATGATTGACGTCGACAATCGGTATTCTCAGTCCGAGCGACAGCCCTTTTGCGAAACTTGTGCCGACAAGGAGCGAGCCGAGAAGTCCTGGACCGCGGGTGAAAGCTATTGCAGAGAGGTCGGATTTGCTGATGCCGGCGCGTTTGATGGCAGTGTCGACCACGGGAACGATGTTCTGCTGGTGAGCGCGAGACGCAAGTTCGGGAACAACTCCGCCGTATTCTTCGTGGACGCTCTGCGATGCAATGACATTGCTTAGAAGAAGTCCGTCGGCTATTACGGCTGCCGAAGTGTCGTCGCAAGACGACTCAATCCCGAGTATGATTGTTTTTGACATTAGAATACGTAGCTTATGCCTGCTGTCACAGCCACAGTTGTGAAGCCTTTGATAAGTAAATATTTTGCTTCTAACGAAAGCTTGAGGGTCTCGGAGCAGCGGAGGTCGAAACCCGCGCCGAGGTTGAGACCGAAGCGGGCTGTGCGGGTCGACACATCTTTGATTTCCATCATGTCTTCCGCCTTGTAATGGCGGCTCCACGAAGAATAGTTAAGACCTGCCAGCGGATAGAAAGTGACCTTTTCACCGGTGAAGCCGAAAGGAACGTGGGCGTTGATGTCGAATGTGAAAGCGTCCATATCCTTGTGACGGAATATGTAGCCCAGTTCGGGAGCTATGCGGAAATGATTGCTGAAGGCATATTGAAAGACAAGACCGGCGACCGCCGACTGATTTTTTGATATATAACCGAGTTTCGGACCTACCGATTTCTCACCCTTGACAATCTGAGCCTGAGAGGTCAAGCCACATGCTGCAGTGAGAGCGATAACGGCTGTCAGCCTGATTAATATTTGCTTGAGTCTTTGCATGCTGAAAAACAAAACTTATGTAAACTTATGTCTGCAAAGTTAGCAAATATCCCTCACTGCACCAATCGCGCGGATGAAAAAAAGCAACTGTCGGATAATCTTTTGTTGTCGAATATTGTTATCTTTGTAAAATAATTACATAAAATTACATAAGACATGACTTTTCAAGAATTAGGAGTTCGCGACGATCTCCTCCAAGCTATAGCTGAACTGGGCTTTGAGAATCCGATGCCCGTTCAGGAAAAAGTGATTCCGGTGTTGCTTTCAGAAGACCATGATTTAGTTGCATTGGCACAGACTGGTACCGGTAAGACGGCTGCTTTCGGTCTGCCTGTCATCCAGCGTATCGATACTTCACTTCGCCGTCCGCAGGCGTTGATTCTCGCGCCGACACGCGAACTTTGTCTCCAGATAGCCAGCGATCTCGCAGATTTTTCAAAATATACTCCCGATTTACGTGTTCTGCCGGTCTACGGCGGTTCGAGCATCGAGAGCCAGATACGTTCTCTCCGCGAAGGCGTTCAGATTATCGTAGCCACTCCGGGTCGACTCATCGACCTTATTAACCGCGGTGTCGTAAAACTCGACGATGTGCACACTGTCGTGCTTGACGAGGCTGACGAGATGCTGAACATGGGTTTTGTCGACTCAATCACAGATATCCTCAGTCATGTGCCGGAAAACCGTAAGATGCTTCTATTCTCGGCGACAATGCCGGCGGAGGTCGGCAGGATAGCGAAACGCTTCATGAAAAATCCGGAGGAAATCGTAATAGGCACCCGCAACGAGGGCGCGGCGAACGTGAAACACGTCTATTATATGGTCAACGCCCGCGACAAGTATCTTGCGCTTAAACGCATCGCCGACGATTCTCCCAATATCTACGCAATCATATTCTGCCGCACGCGCCGCGACACGCAGGAAGTCGCAGACAAACTCATAGCCGACGGTTATAATGCCGAAGCTCTTCACGGAGACCTGTCACAGCAGCAGCGAGACATCGTGATGAAAAAATTCCGTGACCGAGTGGTGACTCTTCTTGTGGCGACGGATGTCGCAGCCCGCGGTCTTGATGTCGATGACCTCACTCATGTAATCAACTATGGTCTGCCTGATGATACGGCGGTCTATACGCATCGTTCGGGTCGTACGGGTCGCGCAGGGAAGACTGGGGTGTCGGTCGCAATCATCCATTCGCGTGAAAAAGGCAAACTTCGTGAAATCGAACGCATCATCGGAAAGAAATTCGAGCGTAAGGAAGTGCCGACTCCGCAGCATATCATCGAAAAGCAGCTTTATAACCTTGCAGACCGTCTCGAACGCGTGGAGGTGAACGAAGATGAAATCAACAAATACATGCCCGGCGTTTCGCGCAAGCTGTCATGGCTGGGCACCGAAGACCTGTTGAAAAGAGTGCTTTCGCTTGAATTCAACCGTCTGCTCGAGTATTACAAGGATGCTCCGAACATAGATTTCATAGACGAGAAACCTCAGCGCGACAAGAAGAAAGGTAAGGGCGAACGTCCGTCAGAGGCGGATAAAGACCGTCGCACGGCAGAGAAGGGCATGGAACGCATCTATGTCAACGTCGGGAAGGCTGACGGCTTCTTCGCAGGTAATCTTATCGACCTGCTCAATAAAAATATCCCGGGTCACCGTATCGATGTGGGTCGTATCGACCTTATGCCCAATTACTCACTTTTCGATGTGCGCAAGAGTGATGCCAAGAAAGCGGTCAACGCACTGAAGGGCGCGGATTTCTTCGGACAGAGGCTTTACAGCGAAATCGCGGACGCTGACAAGGATTACGCAGGTCAGTCAGCCAAAGGGTCTGCAAAATCATCGAAATCATCGAAGTCGTCGAAATCGTCGAAGTCGAAAGGTTCGTCATATTCAAAATCAAAGAAACGTCGTTAATGCATTCCGGCATGAAGGTCAGAACACTTTACGCCTTTCTCCTCACTCTGATAAGCTTTGTTACAGCAGCCGCGCAAGATCGCCCCTCAGGTGGTCCGACGGCTGCCGATTTTTTCTATCGTGCGCCGCTCGGTGTCGCTTCCGGACTGTCTGAGATAAGCCGACTTGACATGGTCGATTATTTCAATCACGGTTCGTCGGTTAAAAACGAGAACCGGCTGGGTCAGAAAGTGGGGCTGAAAGCACTCCGCGATGAACTGATAGTCTGGCAGGACGATGATTCGGTGACGACGGCGATAGGTGTTGTTCCGACGCAGAAGGGCGACACGGTTCTTGTGGTCATCAGGACGGTGTGTACGCCTCTAACGGACAGTGAACTGACAGCTTATGACAAGAGCTGGCAACCGTTGTCGGACAAGGTCCTTCCGCAGCCGGCACTTAAAGACTGGGTTACGTCGACCGACCGCCGGGTCATCGCGCAGATAGAGGATGCGTTGCCGTTTATGCTCGTGACAGCGGAATATGCCCCTGAAACGAAGGAAATCATATTGAAAAACCGGACTTCATCTTACTTTGCGGCGTCAGACACCCCCGATGCACTTGCTTATCTGAAGAAGGAGCTGCGCTATCAGTGGAACGGTTCAATGTTTAAGCCCGTAGGCAAATGAACGAACCACTCTCGCTCCTTGAACTGAACTCGCGTATCAGTGCGACTGTCGCGGCAGATGCGTCGCTTCGGGATGTGTGGGTCACGGCAGAGACCGGAGACGTGCGCGTCAGCGGCGGACACTGCTACCTCGAACTGATAGAGAAGGACGAAGCGACCGGCAGACCGTTAGCGCGTCTTCGAGCTATCATATGGGCGTCGCAGTATGCTCGCATTGCCACAGAGTTTGTCGCCGGCACGGGTCAGCAGCTTGTGTCAGACATCAAGGTGATGGTGAGGGTCACGGTCAACTTTCATCCTGCCTTCGGTCTATCGGCGGTCATCACGGCAATCAATCCCGAATTTACGTGCGGCGACCTTATTCGTCGCCGACGCATGATGATACAGCGTCTGACCGATGAGGGCATAATCGACATGAACCGCACACTCGAGTGGTCGGACACGCCATGGCGTGTGGCGGTCATATCGGCTGCCGGAGCCGCCGGTTACGGCGACTTCATGACTCATCTCTACACCAATCCTTCGCGACTGCGTTTTTCGACAACTCTTTTCCCGGCGGTTATGCAGGGCGAGAATGCACCCGCAAGCATCATCGAAGCTCTCGAGCTTGTCGCCGGTCAGGCGGATGAGTTCGATTGCGTCGTGATAATCCGCGGAGGAGGTGCGACGGGAGACCTCGCGTCGTTTGATAACTACGACCTCGCAGCCAACGTGGCGCAATTTCCTCTGCCTGTGATTGTCGGCATAGGTCACGAACGCGATGTGACTATCCTTGACTATGTCGCCGCCGTCAGGGTCAAGACCCCGACCGCCGCCGCCGAATGGCTTATCGGACGCATGGAGGCGGCTCTGGCGAAGGTTCGCGATGTGGCTGCCGAGATATTCCGTGCGGCTACGACGCGCGTCAGCGGAGGCTTGCAGCAACTCGCTTACTATCAAGGACTGCTACCGTCGCTCGTCATCGGCAGGGTCGACCGCGCCCGTCTGGCGTTGTCGTCTACAGGGCAGGATGCTCTTTCGCGCTCGGCGGAAAATATCCTGCGCCGTCATCGCGACCGTCTTGAAGCTGCCGCTCAGCTGATTGGGGCTTTGTCGCCGCAGGCTGTGCTGCGCAGAGGCTATTCAATCAGCCGTGTGGGTGGTAGGGCGATTACAGACCCTTCAGCACTCAGTGAAGGCGACGTCGTCGAGACACGCCTCGCATGCGGCTCTTTTTCGTCAAAAGTAATTTCAAAACAATAAGATAATCTTACCATATGAAACCAGTCAACGAATTAAGCTACAATCAGGCGCTTGCCGAACTCGAACAGATACTTGCGGCTCTCCGTGGTGATGACTGCGATGTCGACAAGCTGACCGAGATGACTGCCCGCGCAGTCGAACTTCTCAATCATTGCCGCTCGCGTCTGACTACGACCGACGAAGAACTTCGCCGTATACTCGACTCTCTGCAAAGCTGATTTTCAGCGAACGTTTTATCCATAAAATATAATAGAATCCGAAGATTCATGTGGGAAGCGGGTGAGGCCTATAATAGGCTGTCTTCCCTGAGGGTGGGGAAATCGGAGGACGCTGTTGTCAGACAGCTATCCGCCTATCCTTTTGTAGTAGGTTTTCCTGTTTGGGAAAACTTGAATGGGTAATAATAATGGGTAATTTGGAGTTTCCTTGTTTTTGGTAAGGAAAACTCGAAGGGGTAAT
>CAMWNF010000073.1 GCA_947175535.1 uncultured Bacteroidales bacterium | reverse complement strand
TAAATTATATTCTGAAGAATTATACATATGTATCGGAATATTCAATTCAGCTCGCCATATGGAGAATGCTGGCAAAAGTGAATGATATCGACGATGGAAAGTTCTTAATGCTTGACCGCAACAACACGATTGAAACTGACGTCAAAATTTTAATCGAGGACCTTATGCGGATATTCCGACTCCCTGAAGGAGACAGAAGAAAGGCTTACCTTGCTGATAATCCGCGAACAATGCGCTTTAGTGAGCTGGATGCGATGAACGGATGGAAGGAAGCTCTCGAAGAACGTCAGCCGTATAGAATGTATTCTTACGGGCATTGGATAATGTTTCTCGGTGACGGCGATATCATCAGAAATTTCAACCTGTCAGAAGCGACGCAAACGAGGTGCTATCCGTCGTATGTATACCCCGAACCGTGGTATGGCGGTCCTACGCGGGCAAAAGTAATTGTTCTCGGCAACGAAACGAGATATGACGACTTCATCAGTCGCATCCAGAACGTCTTTCTTCGCGAGAGACCGGCATACGCCGAAGACATACAAATCCGTGTTGACAGATGGTTAGCGCTCAGTAATTACGACTTTTACTACCGCGATTATAGCGTTGATCAACAACTCCATATTTCAATTATGGATTTGTATAACTCTCCTACTTATCGCTTCTGGTTGACTGAATTTCGCCGTCTGGCGTTCGAACTCGATATTGAAGCCAATCAGGATTTCTATAATAAAATTGCAGTAATCAACGCGAATCCCTACCCCGGCATAGGAGTCGAGCCACTTGCCGCAGGTATGTTGCCATCTCATTATTTTCTACGTCAATTAGTTCGTTTCATCACCCACAGTAACCCTGATGTCCGGTTTATTTTACCATCCGAATCGCTTCGTTCTGTATGGCGGACAATTTTAGGCGATGTTTATACAGATCTCGTTGCCTTCAACCGCATGATTGTCCTTAACAAAGGTAAATCAATCAGCCTGACCCACAACCTTTCTAAAGCACATATCACAGAACTCGGCAAATTATTAAATTACTGAAATGGACAATATTAACATCGCAGAAAAGATTGAGGAGCTCGAAAACGCCCTTATTTCGATACTCAAAGTCGACAAAAACAATTTTGGTCGACATCATTATGAACATTTTTATCGTCCATACACGATATTAGGATATAATAAAAAGAAATATATCATATATATCGGAAACGATAAAATTAAGAAGAGGAAAGATGATAACCAATTGTTTAATTGCAAGTTCGGTTGGGCTTTCGGAAGTGAGGGTATTGACCTTAAAATTATATTTAATGTCTCACCTAAAATAAGCCCAAATGTTGTCGCTAAAGTGATACAGGATTATGAACTATCATTTGAATTATTCAAATCTGACAGATGGTTTCCCTCTATAAAAAAATTCGCAGAAGAAATGGCAGATGAAGCAAGCGATATATTTGCGGATTGGATAGGTGATCCTGATGAGGTTGCAGAGAGATTGGCAGAAATGTTTATGAAAGAACATAACATTATTGATGATAGATTTAGGTCTAAATTCTTGCCATTATCTATAATTATCACAGAGATATTGGTCAATATGGCTTAGGACTATGATGAATGTGTTCCCGAATTACGTACTTTTTTAATAATACACGAAGTTATCACTAAAAGTTATTCAGGAAAAGACGGGGATATTATTTTGGTGGATGGGGAAAATTGTGGTATATTTGCGTGATTGGAATAAATTGCAATTTAATATGAGTTTCAAAACCGCAATTTTTGCTGCAACTGTAGTTGCCATGTCTGTTTCTGCAGGATCTCTGACCGTTGCTGCAAAGGAAAAGAAAGCCTGTGACCGTCAGCCAATGTCGATGTATATCTGGCACGGTTGTATGAAAGATTCGGATTTCGTTGACCGTATCAATTACGGCAATTTCGACATCGTCTATCTTATGGACGCTCAGGGTTGGCAGTCGCAAGAAGACTTTGACGCTACAATCGACAGCATCGTGGCTACGGATGGCGCAACAGTTCGATTGACAAAACGAGATTTGTTCAAACAGGCGGTCGCTAAGGCTCACGAAGAAGGGACTTTAGCAACAATTTCGACCGGTAACGACATGATTTTCGGAGCACTCGACGACGTGCGCACCGACAAAATGTGCAAAGCAATAGCAAAGACTGTCAAAGAACTTGACCTCGACGGTGTAGACCTCGATTGGGAAATAGGCATCTACAGCCATATGGCCCGCCACGCCAATCTGCTCACGCAGCTACGCGCATCTCTCGACTCTCTCGGTGAGGTGACCGGAAAGAATTACCTGCTTTCGACAGCTCTGTCAGTCGAAGCCCAGTATCCTGACAGCCTTCGCAAGGAACTCGAAGCAGCAGTCGACCATATCAACCTGATGGCATATGATTTGGGTGGATGTCTGTGGCGCAACTATGCCACACACAACACTCCGCTCGAATTCATCAAAAACAGCATCAACAAACGTTGGTACGATATTCCCCGTAACAAACTTCATCTTGGCCTCGCAAGCTACGGATTTATGTATAACGGTCTGTTTCCCGGTGAGAAGACTCCTGAAGGCAAGAACATAGGTGCATACGGTCGCTTTGTCAACTATCTCGACATGCTGCCCTACACTTTCGGCTCTCGGGCTTGGCGCACTGAATATGACCCGGTCGAAAAGATGAATTACTATCTTGACGACGCAAGCCATTCGTTCATAACGATGGAAACTCCTGAAACTATAGCACATAAATTCGAATACGCTGCCGAAGCAGGCTTAGGCGGCACATTCTGGTGGGAATATGCCAAAGACATCGTTCCCGACAATGAAGGCGGCTATAAGTGGAAACATATCCTCGTTCCGCCCCACAAGCAAGTCGGCTTGAAGAAACAACTGGACAAGAAAAAGAAAAAATGACAGCAACTGCAAAAATAAAATCTGTGGTCATGTTCTATGTCGAAGGATTTCGGAATATGACAATCGGACGCAGCCTGTGGGCCATCATCCTGATAAAGCTGTTCATTATGTTTGCAGTCATAAAGTTATTCTTTTTTCCGAACAAGCTTTCAAGCGACTATGACAGCGACGAGCAACGCGCAGACGCCGTGAGGACTGAATTAATATACAAATAAACAAACAATTACATAAATCTAATCACAAAACGTTAAATCAATTACCTGAACTATGAACGATCTTTTAGGAGTAGTAGACTGGTCAAGAGCGCAATTCGCTCTTACTGCCATGTACCACTGGCTCTTCGTTCCGCTGACAATCGGTCTTTCTGTTATGGTTGCCATAATGGAGAGCATTTATGTCAAGACGGGCGACGAAAAGTGGAAAGGAATTACAAAGTTCTGGATGACGCTATTCGGCATCAACTTCGCCTGCGGCGTTGCCACCGGTATCATTCTTGAATTCGAATTCGGCACCAACTGGTCGAATTACAGTTGGTTTGTCGGTGACATCTTCGGCGCACCACTCGCAATCGAAGGTATTGTCGCTTTCTTTATGGAAGCAACGTTCGTTGCTGTGATGTTCTTCGGCTGGAATAAGGTCAGCCGCCGCTTCCACCTTACAGCCACATGGCTGACTGCAATCGGCGTGTCGCTTTCGGCTCTGTGGATTCTCGTCGCCAACGCTTGGATGCAGAATCCAGTCGGCATGGCATTCGACCCCGCACAGATGCGTAACGTTATGGACAACTTCACCGAAGTTGCGTTCAACTCTGTGGCAATGAACAAGTTCTTCCACGCCGTGTTCAGCGGTTGGGTTCTTGCAGCAGTGTTCGTAATCGGTGTCAGCAGCTGGCTGTTGTGGCGCAAAAGCAATATCGACGCCGCCCGCAAATCGCTGAAGTTAGGCTCATGGTTCGGTCTCGTCGGTATGGTTATGACCCTTTGGACAGGCGACGGCTCGGCAGTAGAAGTCGCTCGCGTTCAGCCGATGAAACTCGCGGCTATGGAAGGTCTTTATGACGGCGAAGTCGGTCAGAGTCTCGTCGGTGTCGGTGTACTCAACCCTGACAAGAAGCCCGGCGACGACAAAGACGCCATGCTTTTCGAAATCTCAATTCCCTACGGTCTCTCTATCCTCGCCAATCACGACGCAAACTCATTCGTGCCCGGCATCAATGATATCATCGCAGGTAGAACTGTGACTGCCGACGGTGACACGGTCTATAGCGACAGCTACGCAGAACGCATAGCTGCCGGTAAGGCTGCCCGCGAGGCACTGAAACGTTACAGCGAGGCAAAAGCAGCTGGCAATGAAGAAGCAATGGCGGCAGCTCAGGCTGACGTGATGGCTAACTTCAAATATTTCGGTTATGGCTATCTCGACTCAGCAGAAGAAGCCGTTCCACCGGTCGGACTGACATTCTATTCGTTCCGCGTGATGGTGATGGCAGGCGGTTATCTGCTGTTGCTCTTTATATTACTGCTTTTTGTAAGCTATCGCAAGACGGCGTTCCTCGAAAAATCGTGGCTCCACTGGCTCGGCATAATCTCTATTCCCGTAGTATGGATTTGCAGCCAGGCAGGATGGATTGTAGCTGAAGTAGGTCGTCAACCCTGGGTAATTCAAGACCTTATGCCCACCCGCGCGGCTATTTCTGACGTAACAACAGGCTCCGTGCAGCTTACATTCTGGATTTTCGCCGTGCTGTTCACCACAATGCTTGCTGCGGAAATCAGCATCATGCTGCGCTACATAAGCCGCACTTCTAAGAAAAATATCGAACAACCTGAAAAATGATTGAAGCCATGACTGAATTAGAAATGTTACAAGCCTATTGGTGGCTTATCATAGCTGTGCTTGGCGCAGCACTGGTGTTTTTGCTGTTCGTACAGGGCGGTCAGTCGATGCTCTACTACAATATGAGTGACGAAAGCCGTCAGCTTATGGTCAATTCGCTCGGTAGAAAATGGGAACTGACGTTCACGACACTCGTTGTATTCGGCGGCGCGTTCTTCGCATCATTCCCCCTGTTCTATTCGACAAGCTTCGGCGGCGCATACTGGCTCTGGATGCTTATCCTGCTCAGCTTCGTGCTTCAGGCAGTCAGCTATGAGTTCCGTCGTAAGAAAGGCAATCTCTATGGCACTAAGACCTACGACGCATTCCTGATGTTCAACGGCCTGTTCGGCTGCGTGCTGTTAGGCGTGGCCGTCGGCATGATGTTCTTCGGAGCAGAATTCACAGTAACCAAGACCAATATCCTCGAACCCGGCGCGCCCGTCATCTCTCAGTGGGCTCCTTCACGCGGACTCGAAGCAATCATCTGCTGGAAAAATCTCCTGCTCGGCTTCGCTGTCTTTTTCCTCGCAAGAACGCAAGCTGCGCTCTACTTCATAAACAATATCGACGCAAGCAAGGATTTCGGTGTGACACTGCGCACAAAAGTACTTATCAACGGCGGTCTGTTCGCAGTTCTGTTCGTAGGTTTCACAATCGTGTTACTTCTTGCCAACGGCGTGAAAGAAGTGGCTCCCGGCAAATTTGAAGAAGTCGACTACATCTATCTGAAAAATCTGCTCGCCATGTGGCCCGTAGCAATATTGTTCGTAATCGGCGTGGCTATGGTGCTCTACGGCATAATACGCTCGGCATTCAGCAGCTACTTTAACAAAGGCATATGGTTCACCGGCATAGGCACGGTGCTTGTAGTGATAGTTCTTTTCCTCCTCGCCGGCTACAACGACACGGCATATTACCGTTCGCTTCTCGACACCGGCAGCTCGCTGACCATCAGCAACAGCTCTTCATCGCTCTTCACTCTCAAGACCATGAGCTATGTGTCGATACTCGTGCCTTTCGTACTTGCATACATATGGTATGTATGGCGCAAGATGAACAATAAGCCTCTCACTGCAGAAGAACTTGAAAACGAATCTCATCAGTATTAATTATTTTATATCAAAATGAAAAGAATCAAATCAATCATCGCTCTCGTAGCCGTTGCCCTTACTTTAGGTCTCGGTTCATGTAGCAAGTCATCAACCACAGCCAATCCAGCCGACGAATTTGCATCGGCACTCGACAAACTCGCCAAGCAGACAGAATCAATCAAAAGCCAGGAAGAATCCATGGCTCTTCAGAGCAGCGTTGAAGCTGCCGACGCTATCGCAAAAGAAAATGCGTCTTACGAACTGACTCCTGCCGACAAAGAAAACATCAAAAAAGCCATGAGCAATTTCATGCGTGCAGCATTTGTCAAGGCTTTTGAACTTCAGGGTCAAGAAGTTCCTGAAGGACAGCTTGACATGATGGTCAACATGGCGACAGCATCAGTCGATAATGCAACAACTCTCGGCGACCTCAGCCAGCCCATGGGCGCTACAGAAGCTCCCGTTGAAGAAGTTGGTGAACCTGTTACCCTGCCCGATTCTATTCCCGTAGCAGAATAAGCACTCAAAAAACAATTAAATAATCGCCTTCCCTTTCACGAGCGGAAGGCGATTATTTTACTAATAGATTGTTTTAACTAATTATAACTATATCGGTTGTGGGTTATAGCACTTAATATTGTACTTTTGAGCATCACTATTATTTTTGCTTGACCGACAAGTGTATATATTATGAATGACCTTAGCGAATTTTTTATCGACCTTCTGATGCAGCATCGCAGCATAGATATCGCAGAGTCGGAGTTCCGTCGCATGATGGATGACGACGAAGAGCTGCGCATGGACTACAAAGAATGGTGCGAGGAAAGAGACTATACCGAAAAACACGGTTTCAAAGAATTTTGTGAAGAATATCTGGAGTCTCAGGACTCCATTTGGGAATCACTAAACGACTATGACGAATAAGGAACAGGACGAACATTACATATTACCCGCCGAGTGGGAGCCGCAGGATGCGGTGTTGCTCGCTATGCCGCATGAACTGACCGACTGGTCATATATGCTTGACGAAGTGAAAGCATGCTACAAAGAGATTGCACATGCTATCGTCCGTCATGCCCATCTTATTGTAGTGGCTCCTGACTGCACAAGTGCCCGTAATAATTTAAGCGACATTCCGGCTGGCAAAGTAAGCTACCTCGAAATCGACACCAATGATACGTGGGCAAGAGATTTCGGAGCAATCATAACAAGAAATGCAGTCGGAAATTTCAGAGTCAATGATTTCAAGTTCAACGGTTGGGGTCTGAAATTCGCAGCAAATCTCGATAATCTTGTGACGCGGAAAATGTATGAAGCGTCGGTTTGGAACGCTGATTACAACAACTGTCTCGGCTTTGTACTCGAAGGTGGGTCGATAGAAAGTGACGGCAAAGGCACACTGCTGACAACGTCGGAATGTCTTATGTCGCCCAACCGCAACGGCGATTTAAGCCGCGAGGAAATCGAGGCTAAACTATGTGCAATAACAGGGGCAAAAAGAGTGATGTGGCTCGATCATGGTGCGCTTGAAGGTGATGACACAGACAGTCATATTGATACTCTGGCGCGTCTGGCAACGGAAGATACAATTATGTACGTCGGATGCGATGACCCGGAGGACAGTCATTATGAAGAATTAAAGGCGATGGAGGAACAAATTCTCGCATTGAAGCGCGACAACGGACTGCCATACAACTGTATCGCCCTACCCTTGCCGGATGCAATCTACGACGAGGACGGTGACAGATTGCCCGCAACATATGCCAACTTCCTGATACTCAATGACGCCGTGCTGATGCCGATTTACGGTCAGAAACGAAAGGACGAACTGGCAATGCAGATAATGAAAATAGTCTTTCCGGAGCATGAAATCATCGGAATAGACTGTAATGCGCTCATCAAGCAGCATGGATCGCTGCACTGCGTCACGATGCAGTTTCCAAAAAATTCAATCAACAAAGAAATCCTGAAATGAAAGATAAGATAAAAGTAGGTATAATCCAGCAGCATAATACTCAAGACATTGCAGATAACCGCCGCCGTCTGGCTGAAAAAATCCGCGCATTGGCGGCTCAAGGTGCCGAACTTATTGTAAACCAGGAACTCCACGATTCTCTATATTTCTGTCAAACAGAAACCGTAGACGGCTGTGACCTCGCTGTCACAGTTCCATCGGAGGCAACTGAGTTATACAGCAATCTTGCAAAGGAATGCGGTGTGGTAATCGTTACTTCTATCTTCGAACGTAGAGCACCGGGATTGTATCACAATACAGCCATTGTATATGACACAGACGGTTCGGAAGCGGGACGATACCGGAAAATGCATATTCCGGACGATCCAGCATACTACGAAAAATTCTATTTCACTCCCGGCGACCTCGGTTTCGAACCAATCGACACATCACTCGGACGACTCGGAGTGCTCGTTTGCTGGGATCAATGGTATCCTGAGGCTGCCCGACTGATGGCGCTCGCAGGGGCTGAAATGCTGATATACCCTACTGCAATCGGTTGGGAAAGCACAGATACCGACGATGAAAAATCGCGTCAGAGAGAGGCTTGGATAACCGTTCAACGCGGTCACGCGATTGCTAACGGTCTGCCTGTAGTTGCAGTGAACCGTGTCGGACATGAGGAAGACCCGTCAGGAGCGACCAACGGCATCCAGTTCTGGGGAAGCAGTTTCGTTGCCGGTCCGCAGGGCGAATTTATCTACCGTGCTCCTGATGACTGCGAGGAAACGGCAATCGTCGACATCGACTGCCGCCGCTCGGAACAAGTGAGGCGATGGTGGCCATTCCTGCGCGACCGCCGCATCGACGCCTACGGCGACCTGACGAAACGCTTCAGGGATTAAACTATAGCTTATGTAACTACTATAGCTTTTTAGCTTAGTTTGAGATACAACTTGGTGCCTCCCTACTCTTTGCGCATTATTGGAGTTGGAGGGGGTTGGCGGCAAGGGTATCGGTAAGGGCAAGTTTTATCACTTGGTCAACGGTATCTACATAGTGGAAAGTCAGTCCCTTGATGTAACGTTCAGCAATATCCTCGATATCCTTGCGGTTTTCCGATGAAAGGATTATATCTGTTATACCTGCGCGCTTTGCTGCCAGAATCTTTTCCTTAATGCCGCCGACAGGCAATACTTTTCCGCGGAGAGTAATTTCGCCTGTCATGGCAATGCGCTCCGCTACCCGACGTTGAGTAAAAGCAGACACTATAGCCGTTGCGATTGTGATGCCTGCCGATGGTCCGTCTTTGGGTATGGCTCCTTCCGGGAAGTGGATATGCAGGTTATATCGCTCGAAAAGTGTGGGGTCTATGCCTATTTGCGATGCATGAGCCTTGACCCACTGGAGAGCAATCGCAGCTGACTCTTTCATCACGTCACCAAGATTACCTGTTATAGTGAGTTTTTCGCCTTTACCAGGAGACAAAGAGGCTTCAGCCATAAGAATTTCACCTCCGACCTGAGTCCATGCAAGCCCGGTAACAACACCTGCGAAATCATTGCCTTCGTAACGGTCTTTGCTGAACGGCGGCAGACCAAGCATGTCGCGAAGATGCTCAGGCTTAACCTCAGCAGGAAATTCAGAACCGCTCATCTTGGCGAGTACGGCTTTACGGGCAAGCGCAGCCAATCGTTTTTCAAGCTGACGTACACCACTCTCGGAGGTGTAATTTTCGATAATCTTCACCAACGCTTCATCGCTGATTTTCAGTTCGTCGGCAGTAAGTTTATGCTCCTCGCGGATGCGGGGTTCAAGATGGCGACGGGCAATTTCGACTTTCTCTTCAAGAAGATATCCGGAAAGGTCTATGACCTCCATACGGTCGAGAAGCGGTTGTTGAAGGGTCGAAAGAGTATTGGCAGTCGCTATGAAAAGCACATGCGACAAATCGTAGTCGACATCAATATAGTTATCATGGAAAAATTTATTCTGCTCGGGGTCAAGAACCTCAAGGAGAGCCGACGAAGGGTCTCCTTTGAAATCACGTCCGATTTTGTCAATTTCATCAAGGAGAAGAACCGGATTGGTCGATTTGGCGCGCTTCATCGCGTCGATAATACGACCTGGCATCGCACCAATATAGGTGCGGCGATGACCGCGAATTTCAGATTCATCGTGGAGACCACCGAGAGACACACGCTGATAATTACGACCAAGCGCGCGGGCGACAGATTTACCGAGCGAAGTCTTGCCGACTCCCGGTGCACCGACAAGACATAATATCGGAGCTTTACCTTCGGGATTGTTCATGAGGACGGCAAGCTGCTCAAGAATGCGCTCCTTGACTTTTTCGAGACCATAGTGGTCTTCTTCCAGAATACGACGTGCCGAGGGGAAATCGGTGTTGAGATCCGTGTCAGCATTCCAAGGGAGTTCGAGAAGGGTATCAAGATATGAAAACTGAACAGCATAGTCAGGTGACTGCGGATTCAGACGCCGGAGTTTATCAACTTCCTTGTCGAAAACCGCGCGGACTTTCTCAGGCATGTTCAATGCATCGGCACGACGCACAAGTTCGTCAGCATCATCTGTGTCTCCGTAAAGTTCTTCGCGGATAGTCTCCATCTGCTGCTGCAAGAAAGCATTGCGCTGATTCTGGTCCATATTCTGGCGGGTGCGCTGTAAGATTTCACGGCTGATGTCGACTTTTTCTTCGTTTTTAACCAACTCCGCCAAAAGCATGAACGTACGCTCAGCAAACGAAGGTTTTGCCAGCATCGCAACCTTATCGACGGTCTCAATATGCATGTTTGTGCATAGGAAATTGACCAGTTCGACGGGCGATGATGTCTGATTAATCGAGAAAACAATCTCCTTAGAGTTTTCAGCAGTCTTATTTATTATACTGATGGCTGACTGCTTGACCTGCTCAATAGCCACTTCAAGTTCAGGTGTAAGCTCGGCAGCAGCTTCATCGAGAAGTTTTATTCTCGCAGAAAGAGCAGCCTCAGGGATGACAGAACCGGCTCCACGTCCGATAATGCGGAATTTTCCGCGTGAACGCACAAGGGCAGTCTTCGACCCGTCGGGGAGATCAAACACCTTCAATACATCTGCAACAACACCATATTTATATAATCCGGTCGTAACCGCCGGACGTTCCTCATCGGGATTAATCTGGCAAACGATACCGATTGGTATCTGTCGGTCTGCCGCCGCAGAAGCTGTAGCGACAGAGTTCTCCCTGCCGAGCGATATCGGAATTGTTACACCGGGAAAAAGTACAAGGTTTCTTGTTGCTAAAACAGGAAGGTCTTCTACAGAGGGGGGAATGCTGAAACGTTTCGCATCCACATCAATCTGACCGAAAACTGTTGCCTGACTATCTTGTTCAATATCTTTCATTCTAAAAACTGCTGAAATTGTAATATTTTGCCGCTTCGAACCAATGTTCATAAATCATATACAGCAAAAGCAATGCCAAAATTACGAAAATATCGGCAATCAATAAAATTCAATTCTCAAGATTATACGGAGAGAGTCGTATATTATAATAAAAGGATACATGAACGCCAAAAACTGTACATAAAATAAGAATAGGTAATAATCATAAATATTATAAAAAAGTCGGATTTATGTTGTGTAACATATAATAAATTGTTTGGAGAAAGAAAAAAAATTGCGACATTGCGGTGCGTAAGACAGCGGTCTTACTCCTTAACCAACTAATTCATTCTAATTTATAATATCATGAAGATTTATAAGACCAACGAAATCAAGAACATTGCCCTTCTTGGAGGCAAAGGCTCAGGTAAAACCACGCTCGCTGAAGCTATGCTTTACGAGTGTGGAGTTATAAAACGTCGCGGAACTGTCGACGCGGGCAACACTGTGTCAGACTACTTCCCTGTTGAAAAAGAATACGGCTACTCTGTTTTCTCGACAGTATTTTATGCGGAGTTCCTCAACAAGAAACTCAATGTAATCGACTGTCCGGGAGCGGATGACTTCGTTGGAAACGCTATCACAGCCCTCAACGTTACTGATACAGGCGTGATTCTCGTCAACGCACAGTATGGCGTTGAAGTCGGCACACAGAACATATTCCGTACAGCTTCGTCCCTCAAAAAACCTATTATATTCGCTATCAATCAGCTCGACGGCGAAAAAGCCGATTATGAAAACGTCATCGAACAGATGAAAGAGGTGTTCGGCCCAAAAGTCGTGCCCATCCAGTACCCCTTACAGTCGGGTCCGGGCTTCAACTCGATGATTGACGTTCTGCTGATGAAAAAATATTCGTGGGGACCCGACGGCGGTGTACCCACAATCGAAGATATTCCCGCAGAAGAACTTGACCGCGCAAACGAGCTTCACAAAGCTCTCGTCGAAGCAGCGGCAGAAAATGACGAATCGCTGATGGAAAAATTCTTCGAGTCGGAACATCTGACCGAAGACGAAATGCGTCTGGGCATCCGCAAAGGTCTTATCGACCGCTCGATTTATCCGGTGTTCTGCGTAAGTGCAGCCAAGGATATGGGCGTAAGACGTATGATGGAATTCCTCGGCAACGTCGTACCTTTCGTGAGCGATATGCCCGCTCCTGTCGACACAGCCGGTAATGAAGTGAAACCCGATTCTAACGGACCTTTGAGCATATTCATGTTCAAGACCACAGTCGAACCCCATATCGGCGAAGTCAGCTACTTCAAAGTAATGTCCGGTACTCTGAAAGCCGGCGTCGACCTCGACAATGTAAGCCGAGGCAGCAAAGAGCGTCTCGCACAGCTTTTCTGCGTCTGCGGACAGATTAAAACCGCTGTCGACCAGCTCGAAGCAGGAGACATCGGCGCGACAGTGAAACTGAAAGACGCGCGGACAGGCAACACACTCGACGAAAAGGGCTGTGAAATAGAATTTGACTTTATCAAATATCCCGCTCCGAAGTATCAGCGTGCAGTGCGTCCGGTAACTGAAAGCGATGCCGAAAAGCTCAATCAAATTCTCACCCGCATGCACGATGAAGACCCTACATGGCAAATCGAGCAGTCGAAATAGCTGAAAC
>CAMWNF010000072.1 GCA_947175535.1 uncultured Bacteroidales bacterium | reverse complement strand
GATATGTAAAACAACGGAGGCTTTATAGATAGTTTGTCAAAAACTATATACAATTCCTTTTTTATGAATGTAGTTTCGTGATAATGTCATAAATGTGAATATATTATTATCCGGTTATGAAAAAAATTCTGATAATTCACGATTCTATGGGTGGCGGTGGAGCCGAACGGGTATTGGTGACATTACTCAATGCATTAGATCCTAATCAATATGATGTCACATTGCTCCTGATTTATAAAGAAGGACCTTTTTTTTCAGAACTACCCGGTCATATAAAAGTTAAATGGTTGTTTGAAGCATATTCGTCAATTACGACAAGAGCGATAACCCATTTCTATCGGTTTCGCAATTATATAAGGGAAAAACTTGCCCGTCGAATTTTGGGTCATGATAAATTTGACGTTGCAGTATCGTTTATGGAGGGGGCACCGGCAAAATTACATTCTCAATTGCTCGACTATGCTCCTAAAAACTTAAGTTGGGTTCATAGTAACCAGGCGAAGGACAGATGGTATGATTTTTGGTTTAAGTTATCCGAAGAAAAGGAGTTTTATAAAAGAATCGATAAGATAGCCTTTGTCTCAAAAGTGTTGAAGAATTGTTTTGAAAATACTTATTCAACGGAAGCGGAGAAGTACGTGATTTATAATCCAATAGACGAGGATTTTATTTCTTCACAATATGCTGGGTGGGATTGCCCGAAATCGGATATATTCACCATCGTAAACAGTGGAAGGCTTATTCCTCAGAAGAATCAGACCCTATTGATTGATGTTGCGGAGATATTAAAAAGGCATAAACGGCGTTTTTGTATTAAGATATTGGGTCAAGGCCCTTTGTATGAAGAGTTAAGGACATCTATTAGGGCAAAAAAACTTGAAAATGAGATAGAACTTGTAGGTTTTGTAAATAACCCTTTCCCAATTGTGGGAAATGCAGATGTTTTTTGTTTGACATCTGTTAGTGAGGGTTGGGGCATGGTAGTTGCCGAGGCGATGTCTCTAAATGTACCAACAGTTTCTACTCCGGTTCCCGCTGTAGAAGAAATACTTGAAGGCGGTGGAGGAATCTTAACAAATGGTTCTGCAGAAGAAATAGCGTCTGCAATTGAATTTCTGATGGATAATCCGCAGCAAAGGATTTCTCTTGGCCTCGCGGCAAAAAATAGTGTGTCAAGGTTTGATATTCACAATGTTATTACTTCGGTAAAAGACTTTATGGATTGCATTTGAGAAAAACGGATAATGACATCCATATTTGATAAGGAAGATTGATGCAATTTTTATTAAAAAATCACGTTATATAAAATAAAAATTCTCAGCGCAATCTTTGAGATGCCCGATAAGTCAAGAACTACACAAAGCATATTGAATAGTACTGTGGCGCTAACGATGTACTTTATTAATCTTGCGCTACAATTCTATTCTCGAAAGATATTTCTGGAATATCTGGGTTCTGAAATACTTGGTCTGAATTCAACAGCTTATAATCTACTGCAGTTCCTCAACCTTGCTGAACTTGGGATTGGCTCAGCCATTGGTTATACGTTATATAAACCCATCTATGAAAATGACAGAGATGCAATTATTAACATTGTTTCTTTACAAGGAAAATTTTATAAGAAAATAGCATACATAATCATTTTAGGGGCAGTAATATTATCGTTCTTCTTTCCGATAATATTTAAGAAGATGGAGTTGCCGCTGTGGTATGCGTATGCTTCTTTTGGAGTCCTTCTTTTCAGTTCACTGTTGGGGTATTTTGTAAATTACAGACAGATACTGCTGACAGCGAGCATGCAAGAATATAAGATACAGTATAGCTATAGGTTGATAATGATAGTCAAGACACTGTGCCAGATGATAGCGATGTGTTGTTTTTCGCATCCCTATCTGTGGTGGTTGGGGCTTGAAGTGGCTTTTACGATTATCGGGTCTTGTTCGCTTAATGTTGTCATAAGGAAAAGTTTCCCATATCTTAAATCCTCAGCATTGTCGTTTCGACAGTTGCGTCGGCAATATGGAGATGTTATAACGAAAGTCAAGCAGGTATTTGTTCACAATACCTCAGCTTTCGCGCTTTTCCAGTTTAGTCCACTGATGATTTATTTTTATACATCTCTTAGTGATGTAACTAAATACGGCAACTATATACTTATTATTACCGGAATAACAAGATTGCTAAAGGCTGCGTTCGATAGTGTTGTAGCAGGAATAGGTAATCTGTTATCTCAATATCCCGACCGGGCATATCCGTTTTTTTCGGAACTGTTCAGTTTGCGTTTTTTCGTGGCGTCTTTAAGTTGCTTCTTATTTTATAATTTAGCTGACAGTTTTATAACGATATGGATAGGGGCGGAATATCTTATGCCTAATTCCACAGTGATACTGTTGTCTATTACTGTTTTCGTAACCTTGTTTAGACAAACAATCGACAATTTTATATCTGCATATGGTTTGTTTTCAGATGTATGGGCCCCGGTTACTGAAATTATCCTTAATGTGCTTTTTTCTGTGATATTAGGAAAGTATTGGGGTATAAACGGTATAATAAGCGGTATGATAATAAGCCAAACATTGATTATATTGATATGGAAGCCTTATTTCCTTTTTTCCAAGGGTATTAAAAGGAGTGTAAGATATTATTGGTCCTTATTTTTCAAGCATTTGATATTGTCGATAATTGTAGCGGGATTATGTTTTATGTTTATTGGCAAGATAAAAATATCCGTGACCGGATATTTAGGTTTATCGCTCACTTGTTTGATTGACTTTTTTTCTTTTGGGATTATGTTATTGATAGCAATGAATCTTACGAATTGTGGTATCAAGCATTTTGAAAATAGGGTTGTAAATTTGATTAAGAAAAATATTTGTAAAATCGGGAAATAAATGCCTGTCAAAGTTTCGGTAATAATACCGGTATACAAAGCAGAAAAATACATACGAAAGTGTTGTGAAACGCTTTTTCAACAGACTTTAGAAGATGTCGAATACATCTTTGTAAATGACTGTACTCCGGATAAAAGTATCGAAATAATAAAAGACGTTCTTAATGATTTTCAGGATTGTGGAGATAGAGTTACAATCATAACTCACGAAAAGAATTTGGGCGTCAGCCAATCTCGTCAGGATGGCGTTGACCGTGCTTCAGGTGATTATATTATTCATTGTGACCCTGACGATTGGGTACAGACGGATATGTACGAACTCATGTATGAAAAGGCGGAAAAAACGAATGCAGACGTCGTTATCTGTGATTTTATGGTTGAAACTGCCGTAGACGCTACTGTTAATAAACAGTATTTACCGTTTGACAAGCATGAAATATTCCGGGCTGTAAACAGAGGAACCTTGCATGCGGGTCTTTGTAATAAGATGGTGAAACGGACAGCATGGAATGAACTGAATTGTAGATTTAACAATAAGATTTCTTTGTGGGAAGATATGTCTGTTGTCTTGCCTCTTTTGCTAAGTGCGTCTAAAGTTGAAAAAATAGATATGCCCCTGTACCATTACCGGTGGGGATTGTCTGATACTATTTCGTCTTATATATATACTAAAGAAAAAGTGCAGTCCATGATGGCTGCAGCTGATTATGTCGGAGAATTTTTATCGTCAAGACGACTGTTAGATGAATACCGACGTGAATATTTGGATTTGAGATTGAAAGCCTGTGATGGCTTCGTTTCTCGGTTAACCTGCTTTGACCCAGGATTATGGCGTCGCTCAATTAAAACATCATTTCTTGGAATAATTAATAGTGATTTGAGATGGACACATAAGGTTTACTGGATTCTGGCAAAACTGCAGTGTGATAAATTGATATTTCAGTTAGTGAAATTGAAGTCGCGGCGACGTGAGTGCTGATTATATAGATAATATAGTATCGTATAATTTATCCGCTACGGACTTGCTTTCAAACATCTGAGCGGTGTGGTATGCGTTTGCAGACATTTGTTCCTTTTCTTCTTTGTTAAGATGTAAATAATCTGTGATTTTATTTTTTAGGTCAGTGGAAGAAGCCGGCTCAAATAAGAACCCGTTGTGTCCGGGTATAACATAACTTGTCGGTCCAGCCATGTTGGAGGCTATTACAGGCACCCCTGAAGCCATTGCTTCAATCCCGACTAATCCAAGGCTTTCCGCCTTTCGTGTACTTGGAAAAACAAAAAGGTCGAATCTGCGATATAACTTTACCAAAGCATTTTGCGATTGCGGACCGACATAAGAGATTATATCTTTTAGCCCATTCTTATCGAGTTCGGATAGCAGTTCTTTAACTTGGGAACCTCCGCCTGCAATTATGCCTCGGCATAATATCCCGTCATCTTTAAGCAGTTTTATTGTGTCGACATATGTCTGCCAACCCTTTCCAGTGTCAATTCGAGATACAAACCCGAGTGTAATTGGTTCTTCACCGCAATTCACATGTGGTTTTGTGGAATAAAACATTGGATTAATGCCGCCGGATGGAGAAACAAAAATCCGCTCGGGTGCTATGCCATCGAATACTTCTTTTACAACATTTTTGAAATATTCCGACGGTGCTACGATTAGTCTGGCTTTAAGAACTAAAGGTTTAGAGAGATTTCGTAAAAACAGCTTAAAGCGATTGGATGGAAGGACGTCGTCACCATGGACATTAAAAATTAATGGCAGGCGTCTAAACAGAGAGGCTATCCGTAAGGCAGGGGTCGGGAAGGTAACTGTATGAACATAAATTATGTCATAGCGCACGAACAGTAGTTTTGTGAGTAGCCGCGTATAAAACGACAGATAGGTAAACAGTTTCGCCAATTTCGATTTCCTGCGGCCTTTGATTGTAACCAACGAGGTGTTTTTTATGCTGTTGCGTTTACATATATCCTCATAGAAATTTTTTACGAAAGTTCCATAGGTGGGATCCTTCGCGGACGGGTACATATTGGAGACAACCAGCATCTTCATATTTTCCCCTGTAATTTCCTTAATAATTTACGACCGGACCATGCGATATGGCGGTAAAATGGAACGCGGAGAAGTAGTTGAGAGTGATATACGAGGTGTGCGGGCGCATATTTCTTGATATCGTGGAATTTAAGTAGTCGTCGCGACGTGTCGTTATAGTCCCTTATAAGATATCTCCAAGGAACTTGCTCAAGATAATAAGTCAGATATCTGATGATAAAAATATTATTTTCTCTCTTTAGTTCAGTGGAATGCTTATCTACAATGTCATATGACAGAAAGAGTGCTTTTAATTGTTCTCTCAGAAGCTCTTTTGTGAGAGTCCTTCGGGTAATAGATTGCGTATTAACCCAATAGAAATAGGTTGGATTGGTTATAACTGTGACTGATGGTTCGGCGACCAACAGAATTTGAGTCAGCAGAAGTCGGTCTTCCGAGAAGGTTTGATTTTGGAATGTCAAATAATCATGGGACACAAAAATCTCGCGTTTGAACAAAGAGCCGCATAACGAGCAGGTCGTGCCGGATAATATATTTCTTAGATATTCTTTCCCGGATTTGCCTCCAACATAATATCGTGGTCGCAGTTTTCGCTTACCTTTTTCATTTATCATATACAGAGCTCCGACAGTAATGTCAGCATCGGTACGAGTAGCTGCGTCATACAGTTTTTCGAGAGCGTCCTGTGGAATGAAATCATCGCTGTCACAAAAGAAAACATATCGTCCGAGGGCATTCTGATAACCTGTGCGCCGAGCCATCATCAGTCCCATATTGGTCGAATGCGTTATGACTTTTATTCGTGGGTCGCGCACCGCATAGTCTTCAAGGATTTTCAGAGAGCCGTCAGGTGATGCATCGTTGACACATACGATTTCGATTTCTTTCAGAGTTTGATTTACAATTGAATCAAGACAACGCGGCAATAAATCCTCGACATTGTAAACGGGGACAAGCACAGATACTTTTATGTCGCTGTTTTGCATAAGCAATTCTATTCAACTGTTTGTCATGCAAAAATAGTAATAGTGTGTGAGTATTCCAAACTCTCTATAGTCATAATAATCTATAATTTTATAGCAGTAGACCGATAGTATTATGTGATAATATTTGTATATTTTAGAATTGAATGCTAAATTTGTTTTACCAAAGCTAATATTATAAGCATTTTTTAGTCCTCAATGAAAGTCGTAATAGTAGGTACGGGGTATGTTGGTCTCAGTTTAGCCACATTATTGTCTCAGCATAATGAGGTGGTGGCTGTAGACATAGATACATCTAAAGTAGATTCTATAAATAAAAGAATTTCACCTATTAAAGATGAGTATATCGAAAAATTCTTAGAGGAAAAGGATTTGGATTTAACCGCTACACTTGATGGTGAAAAAGCGTACAAAGATGCGGATTTTGTTGTCGTAGCAGTCTCTACAAATTATGATTCCGAAAAGAATTATTTTGATACTTCGCAGGTCGAAAAAGTAATCGCGTCTGTAGTGGAAGTTAATCCAGATGCTGTTATAGTCGTTAAGTCAACGGTTCCTGTCGGCTTTTGTGAGTCTCAATATTCCCAATATGCATCCCGCGGTTGCAAAAAGCTAAATCTTATATTTTCTCCGGAATTTTTGAGAGAAGGTAAGGCACTGTATGACAATCTTTATCCATCGCGCATAATAATCGGATTACCACAATTCCGAAAAGAAGGGGATGCGGAAAGCGGCAATGGCAAATTGATATCAGATGAGGCGAAATTAATAGATGCATCGCATCAATTTGTCGAAATGTTGAAGAAGGGTGCTGTAAAAAATCCAATTCCGGTAAAATACATGGGCTTGACTGAAGCAGAAGCTGTAAAACTTTTTGCAAATACATATTTAGCACTCAGGGTCGGTTATTTTAATGAATTGGATACATACGCGGCGGTTAATAATCTTAATGCAAAAAATATAATTGAAGGAGTTTGCCTCGATCCTCGCATTGGTGATTATTACAATAATCCATCTTTTGGATATGGGGGCTATTGTCTTCCGAAAGATTCCAAGCAGTTATTGGCAAATTATGCGGATATTCCCCAAAATATGATGTCTGCGGTTGTAGAAAGTAATGCTACACGAAAACAATTTATAGCCAATCAAGTGCTTAATCTAATAGATAAGGAAATATTAAACCGTCAGGCTCAAGAGATTATTGACCGTAATTCCTTGGTTGTCGGTGTTTACAGACTTACAATGAAATGTGAATCTGACAATTTTAGGGAATCTTCAATACAGGCTATTATTAAACTGCTCACAGAAAAAGGGTGTAAACTGATTATTTATGAGCCCGGTCTTGTCGGTAAAGCTTCATTCATGGGATGTGAGATTGAAAATAATCTTGAGCGCTTCAAGAATAATAGTTTTGTAATATTGGCAAACCGTGTGACAGACGAGATAAAAGATACAGGTCATAAGATTTATACCCGCGATTTTTTCAATCGTGATTAATGAGGTTTTTTAATGACAGAAAAACAAAAAATAATGGCTGTTGCTTCGGTTGGAGGGCATTTCGTTCAGTTGCTCACTATCACTAAAGCGTTGGAAAAACATTATGAAATAATATATTGTTCGACTCATGACAATTGTAGGGACTTGGTCGGTGAACGTGAATATTATCTCATGGAAGATTTTAACCGTAAGACTCCATGGAAGTTGATGGCAGGATTTATTAAACAGGTCCGTATGATTAAAGAAAAACGACCTGTAGCTGTGATTTCTACAGGAGCTGCTCCGGGATTAGCGGCATTGATGGCAGCAAGAGTTTGTGGAGTTAAAACCATCTGGATAGATTCGATAGCCAATGTCCAGCGTTTGTCAGCCAGCGGTAGAATCGCACGTATGTTTGTTTCCAGAATATATACCCAATGGCCGGCGTTGGCTGATGGGAAAGTCATTTATGCCGGTAACGTATTGAATCAATAAAAAGATTTCGTATGATTTTCGTAACTACGGGTACACAGGAACCTTTTGATCGTTTTTTGAAAATTATTGATGCGATTGTGCCTTATCTTCACGAAGAGATAATTGTGCAGGCTTTCCGCGATATATATAATCCTAAAAATTTTTCTTTAAGGGAGTTTATATCGCCCGGTGAATTTGTCTCAATTATGGAGCGGTCACGTCTTGTCGTTTCTCACGCAGGTATGGGTACCATTCTTTCGGCATTGCGTATGGATAAACCTATCGTTGTGTTTCCGCGAGTTGCAGCAATGGGCGAACATAGAAATGAGCATCAGATTGAAAGTGCAAATAAAATGTATGATATGGGATATGTGTATTTGGCAAGTGATGAAAACGCCCTTAAATCATATATGCTTAAAAAAGATATTCAACCTTTGAAAAAGATAGATAATAAGGCTTCGGATTCTTTAATCAATTCACTTGTTGATTTTATCGGTTGAGAATTCGGAGTGGAGGGCTTCGAAGCGGGCGAGGGTTGCCGGGGAGTGACGTAGCATCGATGCGCGCACTGCTTCGAGAGGTTTTGGTGAGTCAAGTCTCGTTTTTGAATAGAATTTGTCGGCGTAGCATATAAGTCGCTCAAGCAGTGTGACAGGCATATAGTCTCCTGGCGGTAACGGCAGGTTCATTTCGCGGATATCTTCTTCAGTTATACCTGCTCCAGTGTGCCGTTCTGCGATACGGGCGATTTCTTCAGGCATTCCTTCCTTACGGAGCAGTGCGGCTCCGAGTATGCCGTGGCGGATATACGGTTCTTTACCATGACAGTCGATGCCGTCGGCATCAGTGAGGAATATGCCGATGTCGTGAAGCATTGCGGCGGTTTCAACCAGCGACGGTTCGAGTCCGAGTTGCCGGTCAGAATTTATCTTTAACGCAAGCTGCGCGACGCTATGGCAGTGGCGCAGATAAATATCCCGAAGGCGTGTGCCCTCGGGATAATATTTATCAATAATCTTATTGTAATCTGTCATTGTCATTCGACGATGGTGTTCCAGCCGTGAACATCCGGTTCCTCTCCGAGTCGGATGGCATTGAGGCGGTTGTATAGAGCTGTTGTGACGGGACCCGGTTTGCCGTCTTTGGCAATGATATATTTTTTGTTGTTGTCAAGGTCGTGGATTTCACCGATTGGCGATGCAACGGCGGCTGTTCCGCAAGCTGCGGCTTCAGTGCAGTCAGCGAGTTCGTCAACGGTTATGTGGCGCTGTTCGACTTCGACGCCCATGTCCTTGGCAAGTTGCATGAGGCTCTTGTTTGTAATGGACGGAAGTATCGACTCTGACGCTGGGGTAATATATTTACCGTCTTTGATTGCGAAGAAGTTGGCGGGACCGCATTCGTCAAGATATTTCTTTTCTTTGGGGTCGAGGTAGAGGACGGCTGAATAGCCGAGCTCGTGAGCGTGTTCACCCGCTTGGAGCGATGCAGCATAGTTGCCGCCGACTTTCCAGCGACCGGTACCTTTCGGTGCTACGCGGTCATAGTCTCGCATGATGCAGATGTTGGTGCAACCGAAACCGGTCTTGAAGTATGGACCTACGGGTGTGACAAGCACGAGGAAAAGAAATTCTGATGCCGGTTTTACTCCGACGCGGGCAGTTGTTCCAATCTCAAGGGGACGGATATACAGCGATGCTCCGCTTCCGTAGGGTGGAACGAAACGTTCGTTGAGTTTGACGACTTTTTTGCACATTTCGCAGAATAAGTCTTCGGGAATGGGTTCCATTAGGAGACCTTCTGCAGACTCACGCATACGGCGGGCGTTTTCTTCGAGTCTGAATATTCTGATTTTGCCGTCAACTCCGCGGAACGCTTTAAGACCTTCGAATATTTCCTGACCATAATGGAGTGAGGTGGCTGCCATATGGAGTGAAATGTTTTCGTCTGACGAGACTTCAATCTGTCCCCATTTGCCATCGCGGAATTCACAACGCACGTTGTAGTCGGTTTTGATATAGCCGAAAGGCAAACTTGCCCAGTCTATCTGATTATCCATTTGTTAGCTGAATGATGAGTTAGCTTTAACGTTATATGATGCAAAGATAATCAATCTTGGTAACAATGCAAAATAAATGAAGAAGGGCGTCAGTCTCGACGCCCTTACTTCATCTTTTCGTGTTTGTGAATGTTGCTTGTATACTTTGCTTTTATTACTTTATTTGCTGAATTAGGATTTTCAAAGGAGGGATTAGACTAGTAAATCTTTTGGAACCTCAGTTCCGATGCTGCAAAGTTATTATGGGTTTGTTACAAATTAATGACAATGATAATACAATGTAGCGACAATTTGATTTTATTGGAAAAATCCTCCCCAAAACTTAATTTGAGTGGGCTTTCGGCAGGGTATAGATGAATTCAAGTCCGCCTCCGTCGGGATTGTTGCGAATTTCAATTGTTCCGCCATGAGCAAGAATTGTATTCTGAACAATCGGAAGTCCGAGACCGGTTCCGCCGGTTTTACGCGAACGTCCTGAATCCACACGGTAGAAACGTTCGAAGAGGTGTGGCAGATGCTCTTCACCTACGCCGACACCATTGTCAAAGAATACGAAACGATAGAACTTTTCGTCTTCTCCGATGAGCCGTACACCGCATTCCGTGCCTTTCGAATATGCTGCCGCGTTTTTTGCGAGGTTCATCAGCATACCTGTAAGCAACGAGTGATTTCCTATAATCATGCAGTCTGTCGGCACATCATAGACAAATTCCATTTTGCCCAGCACGTCAGTCGCCGAAAGATCGTTCATGACAGTGTAGACGATTTCGTGGTAGTCAAGTTCCTCGGTGTTGATGAGGGCTCCGCCTTCTTCAAGGCGCGTGATGGCGGAAATATCATTCATCAGATTTGTGAGGCGGTTTGCATGTTCGAGGGCTTTACGGATGAAGTGGTCGCGCGAAGCCTGATCCATATCCGGGTTGGATATGATAGTATCGAGATAGCCTTTGATGACACCTATAGGAGTTTTCAGCTCATGGTTGATGTTGTTGGTGAGCTGACGTTTCAGACGACCTTTTTCTTCGATAGCGTGCATTGTGACATTGTGTTCGCGTTTGAGTTTCAGCACTGCTTTCGAGCGTTCATTATATATATGTATAATCTGTCGGGATATGTCGCCAAGTTCGTCATGCGGATAATCCATAGTCGGCATGAAATTAGGGTCGGTCGCCGCGCGTTCGGCAAAACTCCGGAGGATGCTGATATTTCTGCCGAAGTGTCTTGTCGAGAAATATGCCAGTATGGTCATCACAATCGCAATCGAGAACACGATTATCCAGATACTCGAACTCGGTACGCTTGCTTCGATGATGTCGGCATCGAAAGGTAGAACTGTCGATGCCCTCAGTCTGCCTGACGAACTTACGTCCGTGCGGTAGAAGAAATTGTTGTTACGCAGTTCTTCTGTCTGTTCATCCTGAGTCTCGGTGTTAGATGCAGTACTATGACTGATGTTATTAGTGATGCCTTTCACGTTCCGACGTTCTTCGTCAGTGAGTGTGATGACATCGCCTACGCTGTAAATCAGCTTGTTGTCTTCGTAGACAGATATTCTGATTTTATCGTACAGCGGATTGTCAATGTAGTACTTGCTCAGAAACCGAAAATATTCTATAGGAGCTTTTTCGTTCTCGTAATAGGAGATGATTCGGCTGTTGATAAGTTTGAGCTGAGATTCGAGGTTGGCGATGCGGTACTGACGCTCATTGTATGACTGCCAGAAAGCCATACCGAAAATGAGCACCCATAGAGTGGTAATCAGCGGAATGAACAGCTGCCACTGATAACTAATACGTCTCTTTAAAGCCATATCCGAAACCTTGACGGGTAACGATGTAATTGCCGTATTCTCCGAGTTTCTTACGGAGACGTGTGATGTTAGTGTCGATTGTTCGGTTTGTCACGACAACGTCATTTCCCCATACGTGTTCGATAATCTCTTCACGTGAGTAGATGCGGTTGCGGTGGGTAAGGAAAAACAAAAGTATGTCGAACTCTGTGCGTGTCAGCTGAACTTCTTCGCCCGAAAGATAACATATCTTTTCATTGCGGTCGATTCGAAGAGTCTTAAACGTTATGTCGGGTTCGTAGATACTTTGTGAAATGTTGTATGCGACCTGTTTGGCTGCAGCAGAGCGACGGAGGACAGCACGTACGCGCGCAAGCACCTCACCGATGACGAATGGCTTGGTGACATAGTCGTCTGCGCCGATATTAAGGCCCATCACCTTATCGTCTTCGTCGGTCATCGCCGAACAGAAAATTACAGGTGTGTTTTCGGTTTCAGACATGTTACGAATCTGTTTCGCAAAATCGAAACCGCTTAGCCGTCCCATCATAATGTCGACTAAAAATAGCGAGTAAGAGGCAAGATCCATCTCGAGTGCTTCCTCCGCGCTGTAGGCGCAGTCTACCTCATATCCTTCTTTTTCGAGGTTGAATTTAAGAATCTCGCAGAGTGCCTCTTCGTCGTCAATAACTAAAATCTTGATTCTCATTAGGGGTCTTGTCTTTTGTTGATTATCTCAGCAAATTGTGATGAATAACTGATTGATTGGTCTTTTCAAGCACGAAAGTAGTAAAAAATAGATCTTTTTCAGAGTTAAAGAATGTTAATTCGTACGATTGCTCCGAACTATATCTCTCTCGCCGTGTTCTAAATGCATAGTTACTATATTTGCACTGTGTTTTTCATGGTATTAGATTTAAGGTTAAAGATAGTCGGTTGTCGTGAGACAACCGCTTTTTTTATATATTCTCGGGAAATCCGGATGTAGGGAGAAGACGAATGGAGTCAGATGCCGCCACTGCAATAAGAGCCTCGACCGAAGGGAGTTTTTCAATCATTTCAAGAGCGTCAGATGGAGTCATGACCATGCAGGCGGTGGCGAGCGCATCGGCTGTTGCACAGTCAGGTGCAATGACGGTCGCACTAAGGGTTGACGATTTCACAGGTCTGCCTGAATGAGGATTTATAGTGTGACCTATAGTGCCGTCGGATGTCTTTCGAAAGTTGCGATAGTTTCCGGACGTTGCGACAGCTGCATTGTC
>CAMWNF010000071.1 GCA_947175535.1 uncultured Bacteroidales bacterium | reverse complement strand
CTGCTGTTCTGTATATATAAGACAATTGACAGCATAATTTTGTTTACATCACAATAAAAAATTTCTCTGGCTTAACACTTTTTCAATTACATGGTGACCGTAACCGCGTAGCGGTTGGCTCGGCGTTAGCCGGGCGTGAGGGTATAAGCCTATCGTAATGGCTAACATTCACACTCCGCTAACGCGGAGTCTCCCACAAGACGCGCAATGCCAGTAACTGAGACAAATCTAAAATAAAAATCAGGATGATATTATTCACTTTTCAAAATTTATTCATAATTTTGAAAATGAAATAGAGCCGAAGAGTTGGCTCATACATCTGAAAAGGTGTTATTTGAATTATCTTCTGTGATAAATTCTAGCAAAATTTCCTCATAGATAGTAAGATAAGCACAAATAGCATCTACATTGGTAGCTTATATTTACCCCCTTGGGGGATCTATATAGCTTTATCGGTGTGGGTATGCTGTTTTATCACTATCTAAGGCATTGCTAGAAGCCTATCACTGGATAAAGCGAATACAATCCCACACCTTTTCTATATCAATACTTAACCGCTTATCGGGATTGTGAAGCATCCAAAATGCTAATGAAACAGCTAAAATTCCTATTTATAGTGCATATAGGGATACTTGTAAGCACTACATTCACATCTTGTGGAAGCGATGATGGACCTTATCTGCCATCTAAAGATGAGCAGTATGAAATGTGGTTAGAGGATGTAACTATCAATATGATGGTATTCAAGATGATATGGCTTTTGATATTCAAGATGGGAAAGCCTTTATAAAGAATGTATGCCCTTTGTTGTCTGGTGAAGTTACAATACCGTCAGAAGTTTACTATAAAGGTACGGATAAAAACTATCCCGTTACCTTTGTAGAGTTCAATCTTAAGCCTGGCTATGGTTGGCAGGATGAAAATTGGGAAGATAAAGTTACATCAATTAATATTCCTTCCAGTGTAGAAGATTGCAGAATTTATAATGCTTGCAACATTAAAAGACTGTTAATTCCATCATCTGTAATATATCTTGAAATTTACAACAGTGCTGAACTGACCACAGTAACATTCTCGGAAGGATTGGAGAATGTAGGCATTTCAGAATGTCCTAAAATCGCCATTCTTAATCTACCACAATCCGTTACTCAATTCCGATTGGCAAAACTAAATATAAAGGAGTTTACACTTCATCCAAATATAGAATACATGGAATTTAGGGAATGTGAATCACTGGAAATAATACATAACATAGAAAACACATCTCTAAAAGGATTAGGGTCTAGAGCATTGTATAACTGCAAATCTCTAAAGGAAATAACATTACCAAAAACAGTAAGTTATATCACCTATGGTTGTTGTGAGGGTTGTACAAGTCTTAGCAATGTGCATATTTTAAGAGCCGCACCTCCAAAACTAAATGAGTCGAACTATGGTGTTCCCTTTACGGTGACTGATAATCTTTATGTTCCTAAAGGTAGTAAAGAATCTTATAAAGAAGTATATCCGTGGAGTGAATTCAAAGAGATAATAGAAGAATGACAAATACGGAAATTTATATCAAAATCGAGGGTAATATTGGCAAAGCATGTAATATTACACTCAAAGATAGAGTAATAATTTATAATAGGATATTGCACGGAACTAAGGGTAATGTATATGGCGATTTCTTTGTAGTCATATCTGAAGGTAAAACAGAAAGAGCCATATCCGCTATAAATATTGCTGATATAGAAATTTTAAATTGATTTACTAAACAACAATCGAGCAGTCCCACATAGACTTTTACCGCAGCAGGATGACTCTATGGTAAACAACACAAGTGCGGCGGTCTCACGACTGCCGCACTTGCTAAAAACCTTAAAATCTAATCCTATGAAAAAACTAATTCTATTTCGTTTTCTGCTGTTCTGTATATATAAGACAATTGACAGCATAATTTTGTTCACATCTAAATAAAAAATTTTCTCTGATTTAACCCTTTTCCAATTACATGGTGACCGTAACCGCGTAGCGGTTGGCTAACATTTACACTCCGCAAACGCAGTGTCTTACAAGGTCCTCGACGGCGTGATCGCGAGTCAGAATTAATTCCTAAAAACAAATCTAATCAAATAGGTTTACCTCTTTATTTTGTCTATCTTTGTAATATGAAAAATCTCTGCTTCATACTGTTTAATTTGCTAATGCTGTTGTCTGGATGCACGACAATCAGGTCTATAAAATATGGCAGTCCCTCAACCGACACTTATCTAAATTTTCCACTCGACACTATCAAAGCAAACGATGTTCCCGAAAACGTCTTGATTTCATCTCCAGACCACGACGGATATTTTGAAAACTCAAAATTTTCCGGAGGTCGTTTTAATGGAGAGAGCGTAAGCGAATTCTTCTCCAAAGTCAGGGGCAACGGAGCATTGCTGATTATAAGAAACGATACCATTTTATTCGAAGAATATTATGGCAACTTCGTGCCCAATTCGCCGTCAAATATTTTTTCAGTCACAAAAGCCGTCACATCTTTATTATGCGGCATTGCCGTCGACGAAGGATATCTATCTGTCAATGACCCGATAACTAAATATCTCCCCGAACTCGAAAATGCTAATCCTATATTCAGACAACTGACGATCGAGCATCTACTTGACATGCGCACAGGTCTTGACTTCAAAGAAGATTACAGCTGGAACCCATTTTCAAAAATGGCGTCATTATACTATGGTAAAAACGTTATAAATCAGTTCAAAAAACTCCATTTCAAAGAAACTCCCGGCAACTCTCACTATTATAATTCTATGGCGACCGCTCTTCTCGGCGTTGCGATTGAAAGAGCTGTTTCAAAGCCGTTTGCTTTATACCTCGAGGAAAAAGTGTGGAAACCACTCGACATGGAAGCTGATGCATTCATTTCACTCGATGACGCCGAGCACCGTCAGGCTAAAGCCTATGGAGGTATGGCAACAAACGTCAGAGACCTTGCCAAAATTGGCAGACTTTATATTAACGGTGGAGTCTACGACGGTAAACGTATTGTCAGCAAAGAATGGATTGACCGATCAACCCACTCTAAGCTTGAGAACGAGGCATATTCCTATGGCTGGAACAATATAATCACACGCATTGACGGCAAAGACGTTGTTTCGCCTCGTTTCTTTGCAATCGGATTATTCGGTCAAGTATTATTCTGCGATCCGAGTCAAAATATAATCTTTGTTACATTAGGAGACAAAAAAGGATGCGAATACCATCTGCTCTTCGATGATTTCTGCAATCTCCTCTCAAAATAAAATTTCATTGACAAAAATAGATATTATAACACAAGCGCGGCGGTCTCACGACTGCCGCGCTTGCTAAAAACCTTAAAATCTAATCCTATGAAAAAACTAATTCTATTTCGTTTTCTGCTGTTCTGTATTATTATAACAGACTATGATGCGAAATTGTTTTCAGTTCTCCATTATTTTTTCAAAATTTCTGATTTATTCGTCTTTCACCGGACGGAGACCGAAACCATATAACGGCATGATACGGTCGAATTTCAGGTCGCTCGAATTTTGTCCAATGTGAAAATACTGTGCGATGTTCGATGATGCAGCCACTGCCGTCCAGAAACCACCAAGTGAACCGGATGTCTGTTCCTGACCTGTCTTGGAGCGGTAACCGAGCATCGAGAAATCAGCTTTTCTGCCGCTTGGAAGAGTGAAATAGACATTCCCGGTCGATGCGTCGTAAGAAAACTCATAATTAGTCATCAACGACAGAAACTCGTTGCCAATCGGCACTTTAGCACCAACGGGACAAGGGTCGTAGATTGTCTTGACATTAGGAGTGTTGACCGCATTCGGTTTCATCGAAATATCATCAATATCCCAAAGATTTATATAGTAGGGAGTTACTCTCAGATCAGTGGCAGTAGTCGTAATGAACAATTGTGGGTGCATTATCGACTGGACGATAGCTTCTTTATGGCTCGTGCCGAACTCATGTTCTGGAAGCTGCTGCGCATCTATTTCGTTATGCTCTCCGTCATAGAACTGATCGACAGCCGATACCATCGGGTCTTTTCGTCCCCACTGATAGAAGCTATAATAACTCTTCGTTTCTATAGTCTTGCTTGCGAGTTCGACAGGAAGATCAACGGTCAGAGCTTGTAAACCGTCAGGAACATTCTTCTGGGTGAAACGCATTATGACCTCTTGCTTCTCAAACTCAGTAATATCACCGGCATTCACGCGTCCCATCGTATGAGGATAGAGGTGATAATCGACGCCTTCGACCGGCACAGTGTACCAATCACTGCCATTGACGAAGTTAGTGACCCATATATGCCAGCTCCACATTATTGTGCCGTCTTTATCGCGCACTGCGACTTCGGCATTACCCTGACGTATGAAACCTGCGGGAATTTCAAATTCGAGACTCTTCTTATCGTCTGACAAAGAAACATTACGAACAAGACCTATCTTTTCTTCCCAGACGAGTACGGCGTCGGCAGGCACACAACCGCTGTTGTTATAAATATATGGGTTGCTTATTTCATTACCCAAATGATTGATAAATGTTATAAGTGCTTTTCGCTCATGTGCTTTCGTATCACTTATCGTTGACACGTAGGCACTTTGGTTAGTCGTGCCGTCTTTAACCGCGTTTCCGTAAACAAGCGGCAGAGAATATTTGCCGGGGGCGTTTATCAGGTAGCTGTTTGCGGTATTCTCTACTTCCGGAGCTCCGGTAGCGTTTGACAGATTGTAATAGTCATAGCCGCTGGCAGTGTTTATATCTGTTGCATTTCGCAATTCCTGTGTCTCGCTGCTCATCTGAAGGAAAGTCGGGACAATCAAATCAGTGCGCAGTTCGACTGACTCTCCGCCCTTACCATCACTGACATAGCTTACTATCCAATCAGGAGCGCTGTCGAGCGCATTACCGTCAGCATCGACAAATGACATGCCCCACTCTACCGGCTGTGTATTGCCGTTACCGTCGTCATATACACTATTGACAGTATAATTTAGCAACGAACCAGTATATTTCGACAACAATTTATCGATTACCTTACCGTCGGCATCACAGATTTCAAGTTTGAGAGACGGGGTTGCCGCACTTGCAGAGAGACGATAGGTAACCGTCTGACCTGCAATCCAGGTTTGACCGTCAAGCGAGGCTTCGAATGTCGAAGTGTTACCGTTAGCTTCAATCGTCAGTGAAATCTTCGCGTCGCTGCCAAGTGATTGAGGGAGTAAGAAGAACGTCTGATTGTCGGCTGTCAGCGCAGTTCCGGCTGCGACATACTTTGATCCGTCGGCAGCAGTCAGCGCGACTCCCGGCTCGACAGCAAATTCGGATTTCCCGTTGGGTTCCGACCATTCTCCGCTCTCGAGGTTCAGCGTTGCTGACGAATTTACACCTGAAATTTCTATTTCAGATATTGTACACGGTGTCATTTCTGCTCCTGTAACAAAGCGCACTGCCGTCAACGCATGATTGAATGTCAGCTTACACGGCGAAGCAGAAGCGTCGCGGGGCGTCGAATACATAAGGTCGAATTGATCTGCCACTTCTGCAGGAGTGACGAAATCAAGTGACATAGCCCCCGCTGTCGGGAGAGTTGTGATGCCTTCTGAGGCAGAAGCCTCCGCCTGATACGGCGAATATGCGTTGAAATGTAACGGACCGTCACCCGGCCAGAGATATTCACGCACCGGAGCCCAACCATTATCTTCCGTGATTTCAACATTGGTCATATATAAGTCGGAATTCCCGGAAGTGAAGGCTGCATAAACGCCAAAATCACTTATGTTTTCAGATGTCACGGCTGCACCTCGAGACTTAATTACGGCAGAATTTTCGCATGCTTGAACCGTCATATAAAGACTGTCTTCACCGCAAGTCAAAACAAAAGCATCGGATGACGACTCGGAGCGAGACGGTAATTCGGATATTTCTCCGTCCGACTGAGCGACTGCAAAACTGATTGCATCACCTCCCGCATCGACAGCGTCGAATGTATCGTCGCTGCACGAAGTCAACGTCGTTACTGTTGCAAGAATGACTGCGGCTATTTTAAATATTTTGGAGAGAGACATATCAGTTTTCATCGCTTAAAAGTTTTATTTTGTTGTGTCGGTTGAGGTTGTCATATCCTCGTTAATATTCTGATCGACCCAATTAGTCACCTCGACATCAAACTTGATAGGACCGCCGAGCACGGGTTTACCTGGCTGGGGATCGTGAGGGTCGACGTAGCCTGCGCCGTGAGTAAAGTCAAGCGTATAGACATACTTCTTTCCGGCTTCCCAATTATCGTCGATAGGAATTGAAGCCCATACACAGTTTGCGTCAGAGGGGAAAGGATAAATCTGCGCTCCACTTTCGTTCAGAATTATCTGCAGTTTGACCGAAAGATATGCACCTTCAGCCTGATTGGAAGCATCGTTTACAGGGTCCCATGCTGTAAGCTGCTGAGGGAGCAGCATGGCATTATCAGATACACTTGAAACCGTAGCCATAAGTGTCTGAGGCTGTGAACCGAGTGTAATGGCATCGTCGTACGTTACTTCATAAATGGCACGGTCTGTTGCAGGAGTCCATTCCTCCGTTGCGAAATCAAAAGTTCCTTTTGAAAGCGGTTGACCGATACGCACGCCGGTAACTTTGAATGTGTAATTATCATTCTCGGTCTTACCTTGAATTTCAATCTGAGAAAGCTGGTGAGAGAAAGTCAGTTCCACGCCTTCTGCCTCATTGGTCGATTTTTTACCCGAAGCAGTAGCAGTTATGAAATCTATTTGCTCGGCAATCTGAGGCGCAACCGAAAAATCAGTCATGGTCTTTACGTCCTTGTCAATCTGAATTGTTCCTCCGGGCTCAGCTGGAGAGTAAGCATAGAAAAGAATTTCGCTGTCATCACCGGGCCAATAGTAGTCGTGAGTCGAAGTGAAAAACTCTCCGTCTTTGGCAAATGTCTGGTCCGTGAAAAAGTTGACATCGCCGAGCAGTGCCGTAACGTTTATTGACGAAAGGTTGGCATTTGTAATCTCTGTTGCACGACCGCCGATGGCAGGGCGGAAATCGATAGCGCGACCTTCATTAATGCTCAAAGGCTCATCCTGCGAACAGGAAGCGAAAGCCAAAGCGGCAAAAGCCATCATTAAAGTAGTCTTGTTCATTGTAGTGGAATTTTGGTTATATATTTTATTATTATTTACATTGTTATATCTACCTGAATATCCTGCCAGTCATTGACACTCGGCACAAATCCACCGCTACTGATAGGTTTGGGTAATTTGAGACCGCTGACGACGATATCGACATGTTTGGGGTCGGGAGCGTTATAAATCTGTTCTGAAACATCATAAGTCGTGTACCACTTCGAACCATCGGTAAGCATCATATATATCGTCAGAATATGAGGATATTTCGTCTGGGGACTCTCCCCAAAGGTGAGGAACGACGAATGAAGTGTAAGTCCGTCTGAGGAGTATAACACGAAGGGCATCGTGACACGACTGTCTGACGCAGATTTCTGACCGTGGAGATAACTTTCCGACATTCCGGAAAGAGTTCCATCGAGTTCCGAACCGTTAAGATACTGCGCATTTTCTATGTCTCGTACTGTAACGGTATAGTGGCAAACGGCTTCTTCGGGATAAAGAGTTATTATTTGCTTGTCAACGCCCGACTTAACAGTAACATTTTCTTCACAATCATTCCAAATCATGCCCGGAGTGAGCGCCATACGTTCCTGTCCGGACCCTTCGGCTCTCGGCACTGCGAGCGGGTCAAGATTATATGCGCTTAAAGCGGCAGCATCATCCGTGTATATTTCGAATGTCGAGACATCAGAGGTATTTCTGAACCTTGCCCAATCAGTCAGGTCGCTATTGAATCCGATGGCGTCATAAGTATTCGCGCCTATTCGGATAGGACCGCCGTCACGCCCCTGAAAATTGAAACGTGTCGCCTCATTGGTTTTTACATCGAAAAGATATAATTCCATTGAAGCAGGATTGGCATCCGTTGCATTGCGCCAATCATATACCACCTCTACGTCAAGCGTATGGGTATGGTCGAAACATAAATCTTTATGAGTGCAACCGGTAAAGACTGCTGATGCGAGAACCGCAAACAGAGATATTGACAGATGTTTCATCGCACGCCTCCTTTCTTATTGTAGTTTCCGCAGCCAATCAGCCACACCAATGAAATCTCAGCCTTTGTCGGTCCGAACCAACGCAGTTTATGAACAGACTCCCACACATAACATCCGTCGTCGGGGACATATTCAATATATTCTCCGTGTGCATATCCGAAGCCTATTGTAAAGTCGATGTTCAGACGGCGTGCAATAGGTAACGAATATCCGTATTCCACTCCTGAAACGAGCATACATCTGTCCCAAAGTGTACCTTTCGGACGTCCGCCCATATATCCCTTGCCGCCGAATTCAAAATCAAACGTAACAGCCCCTGCATATACACCAAGATGATGACCGGTCAATGGCTTGTTATGGGCTTTTTCGCCAAACCACCAACGCAAGGCGACATCACCTCCGTATGCACGCCAATAGCGATGACGGCTATCGTTATCCCACCATCCGTATTCCCAGTTACCGACAATCGAAAAATTCTTACCGACGTAGAATTCGGCTGAAATACTCGGAACTGCAAGGGCATCATAGAGTAAATTCGTCTTCAATGCCATATAGAACGGACGATGAAACTTTTCTGTCGCCCAAAATTGTTTTATATCAGGCACAACCACCGGTGTCGCGACTGTCCACGAAACAGCAGGAGCCGGTTTCATATAATAATAAGGAGTGAAATCGTAGTCAATGTAGAGCTTCGCATCTCTAAGTTGAGGAAACATATTTGCATACATGTATCTGTAAGCCGAACCGTCCCCGATATTTTTCAGACGATTTAGGTTTGCCTCGCTATCTGGAGTTCCTGCATCAATCGATGATATAATCTCGGAAATCACAGTCAGCACAGTGTCGCGTTCGGGAACGGATGTATCAGCTTCAACTTCGGCTTTCAAACCGCGCCAGTCTCTGCCGATATATGTTGCAACGGCTGAAGCATCGCAGCCTATCGACCGGTTGAAGCGACCGACAAGCGCATCGGCTCTGCGGTGTGAAAGTATATCATTGATATGGACAGTTCCCTCAGGCGAAGCACCACCGACAACCCTAAGACTGCGGAGATGATAGATAGAATCGGCATCCGGGATATCCGTAATATGTTCGAATTTCTTAAAAGCATCAAGTTTTCCGCCATTTAGCGACGGTTCGATTTCCGACCTTGATTGACGGAAACGCACTTCAATTGTGTCTGTCAACTCGCGGGCGGCAACGTTCGCAAAGGACGAAAGAATGACTAATATTATCGGAGCAAACCGTTTCATCTGATTCTTTTATTTACAACATCACAATAATCTGTTGGAGAACTTGCATAATGTAAAATTCATATAAATTAAAAACACTCCTCTTCCCGTAATGTTTGATGAACATCAAGATAATTTGTGAATACCGTTTTTCTGCTATATAATATGAGCGGAATACAATAATTTGCGTATTTGAACTATAAAATGTAACTTTGCAGACCCCTCTCCACCTTTGGCTAATTATGACACAAAAGTCGCTTGACAAAATATTAATCTTCGAGCCTCAATATAAGACTGTGATATGGGGAGGAAACCGCATATCTCAGCTAAAAGGAGAACATCTGACTCAGAACAACATAGGTGAGAGCTGGGAAATATCTTCTATAGAGGGATATGAATCTGTAGTCGCCGAAGGCCCTCTCAAAGGCATGTCTATCTCCGAACTTTCAGAACAATTCGGAGCCGATTTTTTGGGAACAGATGTTGTCAGCCGTTACGGTAATAAATTCCCCCTCTTAATCAAACTTCTTGATGCACATGACATCCTCTCGCTTCAGGTGCATCCCAATGATGCGGTAGCAGAAAGGTACCACAATTCACATGGCAAGTCTGAAATGTGGTATGTAATAGATGCTAAGAATGACGCCCGCATATATTGTGGTCTTGCAGAAACTCTGAGTCCGGAGTCTTTTGACCGACATGTCAACGACAAATCAATCATGGACATGGTTGCGACATACCAGTCCCGACCCGGTCAGTTCTATTTCATCCCTGCCGGAACAATTCATTCCATAGGAGCCGGCAATCTGATAGCGGAGATACAACAATCGAGCGACATTACATATCGTGTTTACGACCATGACCGCACGACCTCTGACGGCAAACCACGCGAACTTCACCTCGAACAGGCGCGTGCCGCCATTGATTATTCCCACCCTACCCTTGTCGAACCCACAGCTAAGTGTTTCGCAGACTCAACTCGCAGTGTAGTCTCCACCGAACATTTCACCGTCGACTATTACAAAGTTGACGGCAAGGCAGAAATTGATTGCTCCGAGGGTTCTTTCACCGCTCTCTTAGTCACTAACGGCACCGCAGACATCTGTGCTGACGGTCAGTTACGCACCGTCAATGCCGGTCACACCGTTCTCATCCCGGCATCCGTCAAAAAAATTACCGCTACCGGTTCCGCCATCCTCCTCGCCACCCACCTCTGATATCATCGGAGCTCCGTACTGTAGCCCAAAATACTCCTGCGTACCAGCATAAAACTCAACGAGACATATATAATAGTAAAAAATACATTGGTTATTTAATAAAATGATCGAGCCCCATTACTTACTGGAAGTGATAAATATCTTTCGTAAAATTTACCAAGATAGATTGATTCCTGTGATTTAGGCTGCTGCATACCTCTACGAGTAAATACATACACTTTTGCCCCAAATTTCCGAAAATAATGGTAACGCTGGTGGCATTGACATGACATTCTTCGAAAGTCCTCTATTTCCCTCTCAATTTTACGAGTATTATCTGCGTGAGATTTGAGACGATCATAAAGATGTTCAGACATACCTATATACATCACTGGAGATTTGCCGTTGGGATACTGGAATGTCGTTCCGTCTGTTGCAACAATGATATAGACTCCCGGAATATTGGGAACAATGGAAAGATCATCTGCTGTTAGATTTTGTATACACAAGTCTGGTCCACTATTTTCACGGATTCCGAAAGACAATGGATCTGATTTAAGTGATTTAAGAAAAGATAGGCATTTTGGTAGCATATTAAAATTAATTATTAGTTTTTTATAACTTGTTATTTATGTGATTTAATAGTCCATGTTAGACTGTTAAGTCCCCACCCATGAGGAAAAATAGAAACCATGTCGTACATTGTAAGACCAAAAATCTCGCATTCCGGGAACCATTTGTGTAGCTGGTCTAAAGCTTTTTGGTCGTCTGGAGTAAATACATATACTTCCTCCCATTTTCTATCAATCTCATAATGTGACAACATTGGCACGACTATAACATTCCCAACTCGTAAATAATTAATATAACAATTATTATACGCTCTAATATCTTTGAGATTATCTGATATATAATCAAATTCAAATTGAATAATTTCGAGCCCAGGTTTCTGACGCAAAATTGTTTCTTTAACGGTATTGAGGAACAATTTATCTTCCTCACTCTGAGCTGCGCGAAGAAGGATGCGATTTGACCCCGCATAACGCACTAATCCATCTGCATGCCCGTAACGATCTTTCGGTTCACGGGGAATAACGACAATGTCAACGCCAATTTCATACTTCAATTTTGCCCAGGAAATAGGTTCGTATTTATCGGTTTCCTTATATATCATTGGATGGATGTTTCTGTTTTCAATGAATACTTTATCTGTCATAATGATAAAGTCATCGCACTTCACAACATTGCTACCATCCACAATTGTTGCAGACTTTTGAGAATTAACATCAAAGAAGTCGTTTGGTACAATTTTGTTGAGCTTTGGAATATCCTTATAGTTTGTTATTCTCGGCAACTTGGACTTACATTGCATATAGTCAGGATTAAAAGTGAAATACCAAAACGTGTCTTCAGTAAGTTGTACGGGCATATAATCACGCATCCAAAAATCATTGGTGCCTTCAACTACTATAACTCGACATTTATCTTCAAGAGCGTGCTTAATGCCATACTGAGTTACTCGAGGAAGCATATCACAGTAATCGTCTTCTAACAGTAAAGAAGATATAAAAACTGTATCGCACATATCATCAGTAATGATTTTGCGACTATTGAAGTCTTGAGATGGCTCAATATGTGCAACTATAGGGTAAGGGTATTTCATTATAATAATTTGTTTACGTTTTAATCTGATATTATCAAGTTAGAACTTACGAAAAGGAAATTAGCAATTATTAAATTAGCTGACCACGCCAATATCCGTAGACCCGTGTTGCTACTTTGGTAGGGTCGATGGTGATTGACTGGATATTGCCACTAACATAAGCAGCATTATAAATATTATTCGATTCATAATAAAGAAATTTTGATTAAACTTGTATGAGTGTATACAAAAAAAGAGGTGCAAGTAATCTTGTTTTAGCTTTCAAGGTATCGCCAAACACCTTACACCTACAAAACAAGAGAAGCCTACACCTAAACAGTGCAAGCATTCACTTATTACAAAGTAGATGTATTCAAGTAAATTGGCGATTTCTGAAAGCTACTTGTAAGAAGCAAACACTTCTTTAATATGTCTTAATAGTATATTATATCATTGGTTAAACATTTTTATTGGTTTTACTATCGCAAAGTTAGTATTATTTTGTAAAGAATTTATTTATTGAACTCTGAAATTTAGAGTAATATTGATTTATGTTATGAAATAATCTGGTATAACTGGAAAAATGATTATCTATTTTATTTATATTTCAACATGGAAAACACTTGCTCACTACAAGGATAAGCTCATCACAACAAGTTCTGTTTATTCATTTGATGAAGTGTTCTTTTGCATTATTAAACAGATTGAAATAATGTTTCATATTGTCCAATTCCCACCATTTACAAATATCAACAGGATTATGGTCAAGATTATAGATCTTTGCATTTTCCATAGAAAGGACAAATGGAGAATGTGTCGATATTAAAAACTGACAATTACCATATCTCGCGAGATAGAGGGAAAATTAAAAAACGAAGTGCGACAAGACCAGCGACTAAGACGCATAACCTCTT
>CAMWNF010000070.1 GCA_947175535.1 uncultured Bacteroidales bacterium | reverse complement strand
CGGCGGAGAATGTCTGATATCAGCATCAGCCCGAGACCGCGGTCTGCGTGTTTCGTTGAGAAAAACGGAGTAAAGATATGTTGGGCGACTTCATCCGATATTCCTTTGCCGTTGTCGATTATTTCGAGTTGAGCGGGAGCGGTACGTATCATTATAAGCCCGTTTGATTCGCCAATGCTTTCGACTGAGTTTTTTACGGCATTGACCAGCACACGGTGTATAAGCATTCGGTCGAAATAGGCGAAAGGAGCAGGATTGTTAAGGTCTGCTTCAATGCTTATATTAGCGGTGCATATTTCAGATAAAAATGGAAGTGCTTCACAGACAAATTCATTAAGATTTGACAATTCCGGTTCAGGCTCCGGAAGTTTGACCACATCGGAATAACCTTTTACAAAGGCTCCGAGATTAATGCAACTTGAACGGCAACTGTCGATTGCTGCTGCGGTCTCCGCATCGTCGGCATGAAAGACCGACAATGTCTCGAGCACTGAAACGACGCCTCCGAGAGTGTTGTTGACCTCGTGACCCATCGTGCGGACGACTTTGTTGAAAATCTCGGTCTCGGCGCGCACGATTTCGTCAGTCAAACGTTCGACGAGGTAGAACGGACGGTGGAAACCTCGGTCCATGAACGATAATCTGGTGCATCTCAGCACCTGCGTAGCATCAGGGCGAATGGTGCATTGACCATTATCGGGCAAAGATTGGAGTGTTTTAAGCAGATAGGGGCTTGATAGAGATTCGAAGGCAGGGTTCGTACGTTCTATTTCGCCGTCGAGCGTGCAGATAGCGATACCCATAGGCGATACCTCGACCAGTTTGCTGAGAAAGTTATCCTGTTCGAGATTTTTCAATCTCTCTGCCTTAATCTTTGATATGACCGTATTGTAAAGAGTCACCACTTCGTCAGCCTCTTTCTGACCTGTTATGCGCAGACGGCTGGCGAAATCCTGACTTTTTAGCAAATCCATACCAGTGCGGATTGCCCGCATCGGTATCGCGGTCTCCCTGTAGAACATCAGCATCGACAGCAGTCCGACTAAGCATAGCGGATAAACATAGACCGATAGACCGAAGTATGTCAGAACTCCGCATCCAATCAGCGATATCGCTGCCAGCGCAATCCAGATAGCCTTTTGCCTCATTTCAGTCCGAATTTTTCCATTCTGCGATATAGAGATTGGCGGGTTATGCCTAAAAGCTGTGCGGCAATCGACATATTGCCGTCAGATTGTCTTAGTGCTTTTTCAATGGCTTTACGCTCAGTCTCATCGAGGGATTCAACTTTTGTTGAACCATTTGTCTTCTCTGCCATGTCAAGAGCCTTACGGATTTTTGCCATGAAATCGCGGTTTGCCCAAGGTTTTGTGACAAAGTCGACTGCTCCATACTTCATTCCTTCGACAGCCAAAGGCACGGTTGCCCATGCCGATAACATGATGACAGGTGTGGCAGGTGAGAGTATTTTGATTTTTCGGAGCATTTCTATACCTTGCTGACCGGTTGTCGACAATGTCAGGTTCATATCAAGTATCACCAGTTCCACATTGCCGCGGCGCATTGCTTCCATGGTATCTGCCTCTGTGGAGACAGCTTCATAAACGAAGCCTGCCTGACGCAACATAAGTCCTATCGAGAGGCGTATAGCTTGATCATCGTCAACAATCAGTATCATGTCACAAAGTTAATTGAAATTTATATATTTCTCAAAATCAACGTTGATATCTCCGCCAGATGTATAGTCGTGTAAGGTCAGCGAGCGTATCTGATACCAGTAATTCCAGAATTTGTAGAGCTGATTTATGTAATCCCGACGTGAATTGTCCTTGCTGACGCGCGAATCGTTCAGCTCGAGTGTCGCCAGCATGCCGATAAGATATGTCTCGACATTTGTCTGATAGCGACGGGAGGCTATCTCTGCCGCTCTTATCGACAGATCCAGTTGCTGCTGTTGGTTTGTGAAACGTTCAACGAGGATGAAAATATCCTGATTGAAATTCATCGTTTCACGGTTGATGCGGCTCTGTGTCACGCGACGCTTGCTCTCTGCGACTTTCACACGTCCCCGACGCTTGCCCCAGTCGACAAGCGGCAGCGATATACCGATAGAAGCGACTTCATTGGCTCGCAGACGTTTGTATGCTCCGTTGATGTCGTTGTCCGTCCCCGTATAACCGAGTTGGACAAACAGCTCTATCTCGCGCAGGTCTCCTTTGGCTTTGGCGACATCATAGTCTGCCTCGAGCTGAAGACGGAGCATGTTTTTTGCAAATTTATTGTTGGCGAGGGCGTGGTCGAGCGCGTCGCGGAATTCGATTTCAGCATGGGGTACGTCAGCAGGTATTATCGGAATGATATCGACATCCTCGCCTAAGTCGAGAAATGTCCGTAGGCGGAACATGTCTGCTTTCAGTTCGCTGAGATTATCGGTCAGAGCCGATTTCGCATCGATGACGTTTAATTCCATTTGCAACAGGTCATTCTGACTGATCATGCCCATCTCACGCTTCTCCTGAGCGACGGCATAGAGCCGTTCGGCGTTTTCGAGGTTCTGACGGGCTATGTCGACGTTCTCGCGGCTCATAAGCAGCGTGAAATAATAGTCGACCGTCAGGCGCGCGATGTTTTCGGTCGCGCTCAGAAATGCGGCTTTCGCTTCGGCGTACCTGACCGGCTCTATTTTCCTGTCCCATTTCATCGTATTTACGCCGAACAGCGGCTGCGACAGCGCGATAGCCACAGGGATAGTCATGAAGCGGTTGCCCGTCGTGCCGTCAAACTGTCTCAGAAAGTCGAGTGAAGAAGTAAGCGACACCTTGCCGCCCGTCAGGGGTATGTTCTGACTGAGCGACAGCTGCCCGTTGGCTTGCAAGGCGTTCGTCCTGACGAAGCTGTAACTGCCGTCCTCGTTCATATAAGAACTGTACTGCCGTCCGTAGGCAGGAGCTGTGGCTCTGAAGGTGAGTTCCGGTAGCTGCTCTGCTCTGAATGTCCGCCATTCCCAGTAAGAACTTTTCAGTTCGTCGAGGGCTTCGGCAGCATTGACGCTTCTGACCCTCGCCATTGCGATTGCGTCATCAAGACTCAGAAGCATTTCGTTGCCGCTCTGCGCCGAAGCGCAGAGGACAGACGAACAAAATATAATTGAAAGAAAAAGCTGTTTCATTGGTCTTTGAGCGCTTCGGCTGGATTGGTTTTCATTGCTTTGAAGGCAGGGAAGACAATACCAGCCACAATCATGATTGCAAGCAACGCAAGGGTGACCGGCAGCATTGCCCATATCAGCCATAGCGGTGTGGGCACATATTCATTAATATTCAGCTGAGGCAGAACTATCGCTATTATTATCGCAATGACGGGTGCCGACAACACCAGAAGCATAAGCCCTTCGGCAAGGAAGCGGCTCAGGATGTTGCGGTCGGTGGCACCGTTGACTTTGCGCATGGCGATTTCAGGTATGCGCTGCTGCGTGCGGTACCAGAACGAGCCGAGTATACCTAAAAAGACTGCTATCATAAGGAAGATTGTGCAGGCTGTCAGGTTGCGCATCATTGTCGTGAACTGGCGGTGAGCTTCTTCCTTGCGGTTTTCGACGCTCATCATATTAGAAACATAGACATTCCCGAATTCAAGATAAGATTCGTCAAGAGACTCCATAAACTCGCGACCTTTGCCTGGTTTTACCTTTATAGCGATTTCACGGGGTATCATTGTGTCAGGAACATCCGTAATCAGCACTCCGTCATACAGAGTCTCGTAATCGACGCGGCGTATACCGTTGATTAGTGCTCCGATTGAGTAGACATCGGCTGAATCATTGCCGAAATATGCTTCATTTCCCACCCATTTTTGAGTCAGATAACTGTCAGACGCAGAATCGTATGTAGAAATCAGCAGCTTATGATCTTCAACCATTTTTGCAAGCGTCTCAGGACTCTCGCCGTTGTATCCTGTCAGGTGGAGTGTTTTCACCAATTCAGGGTCCATGTATCTGCGGTTCGCGTAATAATACATTGTGGTGTCAGCATCAGCGTCTGTTGCTGAGATTGCGACGCCGTGATAGTTGTAGTTGTAGGGTATGGCGTTGGTACCGGTTCCGACAGATTCGACGTAAGGGTTACCGCTGAGATTTACCTTGAGCATTTCGAGGTCGGTTTTGTAGTTGTGGACACTGTCGGGATACTGTTTGTAAGACGCTGATGTCGGTTGGACCCACCCTATGGTTCCGACATATACATCTGTGAAGTCAATGCCTTTCGGCGGTTTATGGATATATGCAAATGTTGCGAAATAACCGAGTATGCCGAAAAGAACAACACCGACGACTATCAGTTCGACTGACATCCATACATTGCTGCGCCATTCGTTGCGCATCTGTGATATAAGTTTGCGTTTCATTGATTACTGATTTTATTTGGTGTTGATTGCTTCGACAGGATTAAGGCGGCTTGCATGCCATGCCGGTACGGCGGCACTGATTATATTTAATATGAAACAAGCGCCTAAAGCGAATAAGAATGTCTGAGTCCTTATCAGCATTGACAGTGAGGGATTGACGCTCGATGTGCCGAAATCACTGTACAGACCGCCATAAAATAAAGCAAAGAGGATTGCCGCAACGAGACCGATAAATCCCCCGATAGCGGTTATGATGAAACTTTCAGAGAGTATTTCTTTTATGATGCGTTTGCGGGTGCAACCGAATGCTCGGCGGATGCCGATTTCGTTGACGCGTCGGCGCAAACGGCTGTGCAGCATGCTGCTGAGATTGATTGCCGGGACGATAAGCAGGATAGCGTAGATTATATAGCGTGTTCGTCTGCCTGATGACGGATCGGGCGTAATATTGCTGCCGCCGACTCCACTCGCCACAGTTTCTTGGTCGAAAGGTGACTCGTGATAGACGGTTTTGCGGTTTTCCGCCGCCAGCTCGCCATCTAAGCTTGCATACCTGCCTTTGACCTGATTGCGTATGTATTCAAAATCGACGCCAGGTTTTATAAGCATCGAAGCTGTGACATTTCCCCATAGAGAGCCGTCGTCCCAAGTCTTTATGATTTTAGGGGTAAACACCTCGCCGAAAGCCATTGTCGCAAACATCGAAACGTCGGCGACTACGCCGATTACTTCATAATCGTTGTGGTCAAGGAGAAAATGCTGACCGATTACTTCATTGTCGCCAAACAGATTGCGTGCGGTTTTCTCGCTGATAACGGCGATATTACGGTCAGCCGCTACTTCTTCGGCGTCATAATATCTACCGTCGAGCAACTTGAAATCAAATAAGCGCCAGAAGCCTTCGTCGGTGTTACGTACTTGGACTGTATATGATTTGCCTGTCGTGCCTTTGGCATCGACCGCATCGAGCCATGACGAATTGTAGCTGATTTCTTCAACTCCGTCGAGATTATCATATAATTTTTTAGCAAGAGAGTAACACATCCCCGCCGAACCGGTGTTTCCCTCGCCTTCAACGTGGATATATATGCCGTAGAGCATACGGTCGCGGTGCGTTTCGGGAGCGAATGACAACACAGTCACTTGTTGCATCATCACAACGACCATTATCAAGAAGATTGACAAAGCTGTGCCGATGATTGTAACCCATCCTATGACCGGTTGCGTCCGCAGGTCATAGATTATCTGTAATATTTTATTTTTCATATCGCTCGGCTGTCAAGAGATTATACGTCCGTCGAAGAAGCGCACGATGCGGTCGGTCTGTTGAGCCTGCGCTTCGTTGTGAGTCACCATCACGATTGTTATGCCATCCTGGCGGTTGAGGTCGTGGAGCAAGTCCATCACTTCAGCACCCATCGTTGAGTCGAGGTTGCCCGTCGGTTCGTCGGCAAGGACGATTGACGGCTGACCGACAATCGCGCGGGCTATGGCGACGCGCTGACATTGTCCGCCGCTCAACTGTGAGGGCAGATGCTTTTTGCGGTGTGTCATATCGAGACGTTCGAGCACCTCGTCGACACGGCGCCGGCGTTCTGCCGCGCTTATACCCGAACGGTAGGTCAGTGGAAGCTCGATGTTTGCAGCTACGTTGAGCGAGGGTATGAGGTGGAAGCTCTGGAACACGAAGCCTATGTTGGCGTTGCGGAAGTGTGACAGCGCGGTGTCGCCCAATGTGTTGCAGTTTGTGTCAAGAAGTCTGACCGTGCCCTGTGTCGGTTTGTCGAGCAGACCGATGATGTTCAGGAGAGTTGATTTTCCGCAGCCCGACGGACCCATTACGCTGACAAATTCGCCTTTGTCGACAGTGAGATTGATGTTTTCGAGTGCTGTTGTCTCGATTTCTTTCGTACGGTAGACCTTTTCAATACCGTTTAGTTCTATTAATGCCATGATTGAGATTATTAGGGTTATTTTAGTTTCAGTTTTGAATAATTTTCGAAATCAGAGAGGTTGGTTGTCACGACTTTTTCGCCCGGTGAGAGACCGCCTGTGACTTCAACCCACTGGCGGTTGCTGTCGCCGAGTTTGACTTCGCGGCGTTTGAGCGCCGATGTGCCGTCGGCGACAAACAGTTTATAGAGACCCGGTCCGGAATAGAAACTTCCTGCCGGTATCCGGACAACATCGTCCTTGAAGCCGTAGGAGACATAGAGCTGCACTCGCACACCCGGACGCAGCCGCGGATTCGACGCGTCGTCGAGCGTAACCGTGAACGGTACCGCACCCGATGTCGACTGAGGCTCAACGTTTGCAACCGTCCCTTTAAGCTCCACATTGCCGATTCTGACGATTGCGTCAGCACCAGGACGTACTTTATAGCTGCTGCCTTCCGGGACATCTGCCGTTATCTTGAAATTGCTGAGGTCGCCTACGACAGCCACTTTCTCGCCGGCAGCGACCGTGCTTCCGATGCTGTTGCTAAGATATGTGAGAATGCCGTCGTGAGGAGCGGGCACACGTCCCTGCGACAGGGTGTATTCCATCATTTCGAGGTCACGCCGGCTGTTGCCGAGTTCGAGGACAGCCGCGCTTTCGAGCGAAGCAAGCCGTTCGCGTTCGTTGACTAATTTCTGTTTCAGCCCTTTCAGTTCTAATTGTCCTGTGGCGTAGGCAGTCTCAGCCTGACGGACGCGGTCGCCTGTTCCCGAACCGAGGCTGTCGAGACGGCGTTCGTTTTCAACGGTTATTGCCAGACGGTTGACCTCCATGTCTTTGATGTCGATAAGCATGTTGAGTTCGTCGAGAGCCGAGCGGTTTGATAGGCGTAGCTGAGTGAGTTGGTTTTGTTTCACCTGATAACTGTCGCGCAAGTTGCGGTATGATGTTTCAGCCTCCTGCAGGTCGAGTTGCAGAAGCGGTGTGCCTTCGCGCACGCTGTCTCCCGGTTGGGCGTAGACCGCTAAGATACGGCTTGCCACCGGCGAGATGACTATTTCTTCAAACGCCGGAACGATACGTCCCGATGCAGCGACAGCGGTCTCTATCGGACCGCGTTCGACTGTTGCAAATGTGATGTCAGACGACTTTACCGACTTTCCGCCGATTGCGCTCAAACCCCAGAACGCGCAGACCAAAACCGGGACAATCCATGCCGCTCTAATAAGCCAACGTTTGATGCTTTTACGTTTCAATTCCGACTTTTCGATGATTCTATCCATGATTGATAATTTGCGATTTTTTCAACCACAAATTAATACCAAAAATAGTCTCAAGTCAACAATTCCTAATTATCAACAACTTACGCATATATGAATTGTCCGAATCCGTACATTTTGGTTTGATTTTATGTTCAGAGGGAAATACGGAACATATAAAATACCTTATGCTTGACGAAGCTTCTCCCATATAGGTTGCTCAATACTATACAAAACTTCCTGATAAGAAACTCTTATCAGAAAGACTACAGAGAGCTATTGCGATAGCGAAAGAGTATTACCTTTTTGAAAGAATCACAAGAAGATAGATAGAAGCATCGATACCACTTCGTCAAGTCGCTTATCTGAAGCGGTAGGTGATGTAGGCGGTTGATTCTTCGGGGGCGTTGTCGTCTGAGCGAGTGAAGTTGCGGCTACGCACTTCGCGTTCGCAGGCAGCGCGTACTTTAGGGTCGGTAGCTGCCGGAGCATCACCGCCTTGGAAAGTCACGGATTTAACTTTGCCGCTGCGGTCGATTTTAACCATCATCACAACGCTGCCCGTAACCGTACTCGGCACATCGTTATAGCGCGGCAATGCCCATCCGCCTCCGACGTTACCCGTACCGCGACCGTTAACGGCTGATTCACTGCCGTTAGGTCGACCTGCATCGCCTTCAGTCTTACCGCGGTTGTCGGTATTGTTTTTTCCGGCGTTGCGGAATGCACTTTGGGTCTGGGCGGTCGCCTTGCGGCGTGCTTCTTCTTCCTCTTTCTGCTTTTTCAGTTCTTCTGCCGAAGGTCCCTGCGGTTTAGGTTGCGGACGCGTTTCGGCTTTGACTTCGGAGGGAGTTTTCTGAGTGACGGGTTCGGGGGCTTCGCCGGGTGTGCCTTGGTCTACGACTTCCATGCCGGTCTGCGGAGCTGCTTCGGCGAGATTGTCCTCAATGACTTCGTTGTGGGCGGGAGTGGGGTCGGCGATTTTCGGAGATTTGGGCTTCGGAATGTCAATCAGTTCGACATACTCGTCGTCAATCACGATTTCACTATCGCGCTTCGGCGGCCATTTTTTATCGCCCGCGCTTAGAGTGATCGTGTCGACCATCATCCATGCTATCACCAGAGCCACCACTATGGCGGTTCCGACAGCTGAATATATGCGGGAGCGTGAGGTCATTTATTGTGCGGCTGATTGCGGTTGGTTGGAAATTGGGCGTGTGGCGAGTACCATCTTCATGGAGTTCTCCGCACCGAGATTAAGCACTTCGACGACTTTGCCGTAAGGAACTTCGACGTCGGCGTAGACTGCTATGCCGCTTTCGGGGTCCTGGGCGCGGATTATCTGAAGGTAGTCGATGAGGTGTTCGCTTTCGACGGGCAGGAGTTCTGAATTGTCGTAGCTGACATATAGATTTGACTCAGCGTCGATAAATACTCGCGTGGTAGGTTTGGCTGGAGTCTGCTCTGCGCTTTCAGGCAGATTTATGTCGAGAGCCGTCGGAAAAACGAAAGTCGAAGTGACCAGAAAGAAGACAAGCAGCAGGAAGATAACGTCGGTCATCGACGCCATCGAGAAAGTCGCCATCATGTCTTGTTGACGTTTGAGAGCCATAGCTGTCGATTACTGAGCGGGTTCGTTGAGAAGGTCCATGAAGTCCATCGTGCGGGCTTCCATAAGGTTCATTACCTTGTTGATGCGAGCGACGAGGTAGTTGTAGGCAAACAGTGCGATGATGCCGACGACGAGACCGGCTACTGTTGTTACGAGTGCTGTGTAGATGCCGCCGGCGAAGTCACCGATAGAGGCGGCATTGCCTGATGAAGCTATGGCGAAGAATGCCTGAACCATACCGATTACAGTGCCGAGGAAGCCGAGCATCGGCGCGCCTGCGGCTGTTGTCGCGAGCCAGGGTAACCCTTTGCTGAGAGCGGCGATTTCAAGGTTGCCGGTGTTTTCGATAGCAACGAGCACATCGTTCATCGGGCGACCGATGCGGCTGATACCCTTTGCGATAAGGCGTGCATAGGGCGATGAAGTTGTCTTACAGAGGTTGAGAGCCGATTCGATTTCTCCTTCGTGGATATAATCTTTGATGCGTTTCATGAATGTGTCGTCAAGACGCGAAGCCTTATACGTCACAATCGAGCGTTCGAAGAATATATAGATGCTGATTATAGCAAGCACGGCGAGAGGTATCATTATCCAGCCTCCTTCGACGCAAAGTTCCCATATCGAGAGTTCGGGGGCTTCGACCGGGACAGCCGGAGTCTGGAGAATTTCTGACAAGGCGTTTACGCCGCTGTCGGCGATTGTTGCTTCGGTCTGAACGACAGCTGTCTGAATTGTATCGGCTAAGGCTGCGGGAACTTGAGCTAAGAGTGGCATGGTGCTGGTTTATAATTTTAATGTGAAGAAGATGAGTTTTTCTTGTTACTGAAGGGCTTTCTTATAGCGCTTGATAGTCTCGGCAAGACCCAGATATAACGCGTCGCAGATAAGCGCGTGACCTATCGAGACTTCATTGAGATAGGGGACGTTGCGGCGGAAGTATGCGAGATTGTCGAGGTTGAGGTCATGACCGGCATTGACACCGAGACCGTGACGGTGGGCAGTGTTGCTGGCTGCCGTGTAAGGGGCGACGGCGGCAGCAGGGTCTGCATGGAAGTTATCGGCGTAAGGTTTGGTGTAAAGTTCCACGCGGTCTGCCCCTGTTTTGGCAGCCCCTGCAATCATATCGGGGTCCGGGTCAACAAAAATCGATGTCCGTATGCCTGCTTCCTTGAATGTGTCGACCACACCCGTAAGGAATTCAAGATTTTTGAGTGTGTCCCATCCGGCAGACGAAGTAAGCGCGTCGGGCGCGTCCGGAACGAGTGTCACCTGAGCGGGACGCACTTTGAGCACAAGGTCGATGAACTCTGGCGAGGGATAGCCTTCGATGTTGAACTCGGTTTTTATCAAAGGGCGGAGCTTGAACACATCGGAACGACGGATATGGCGTTCGTCGGGGCGGGGGTGTACGGTGATGCCGTCCGCACCGAAAGCCTCGCAGTCGCATGCTACATCCTCGACTGACGGACGGTTTTCGCCGCGCGCATTGCGCAGGGTTGCAATTTTATTTATGTTAACGCTTAGATAAGTCATTTCTTGATTTGGCGGAGAACCCCATTGGGCAGGGCTTCTGTTGCGAAAATAGAAAAATTATTTGTAAATTTGTATTTGCAAATCTTTCTGCAAATTTAGTCAGAAATAATAAAACGACGAAAGAATTAGTGTCAAAAGATTTCAAAACATATCAAGTCGACGATTTATATCCTGCAATCGAAGGTTCGAGCCATTTGTTGCTGGGCTGCCGTCGCGCCGACTATTCGGCATCGCGCATAGCTCATGCGGTCGAGGACAGCGATGCCCATTTGCTGAACCTCAATCTAATGCTTGACGAGACTGGGGCGTATGACCTGCTTGTCGACATTCGCATCAATCGCCGCAGCGGTGAAGCCGTTGCCCGTTCGCTTGCGCGATATGGATTCGATGTTCTCAATTTCTCTCCCGGCGAAGATGGTGTGGACTCCACTCTGCGCGAACGCGTGGAGGAACTTTTGCGTTACCTTAATGTGTGACAATTACCCATTATAAAACAATATGAAAATCGCAGTTTACGGTAGCCGTCGTCAGGACGCTCACTTTCAGGAGATAGAAGCATTCATGAAACGCTCGGCGGAGCTCGGTTTCGAAATTGTCATGCATCCGAAACTATATAAGCATCTGCGAGCCGTCATGCTCCCGGCAATGAGTGCGGTGAAACGCGTGACCGATGCCTGCGATTTTACTGCAGATGCGGCTGTCAGTATAGGCGGAGACGGCACTTTTCTGCGAACAGCGATGTGGGTCGGAGAGAAAGAAATTCCAATCGTGGGGATTAATACGGGTCATCTCGGCTATCTGACCGCGTTTGGCGTCGACCGTCTTGCCGAAGTGCCTGACATGCTTATGTCCGGCACGCTTGTCGCGGAGCGTCGCGGGCTGATTGAGGTCGAAAGTCCCGAACTACCGACTTGGCGTTATGCCCTTAATGAGGTGACTGTGTCGAAAGACGACAGCGCATCGATGATTAATACTTGTGCGACTCTCGACGGACATCTGTTGGCGGAATACCGTGCTGACGGTCTGATAGTGGCTACTGCTACCGGAAGCACAGCCTATAATCTTTCGGTCGGCGGTCCTATAATCGACCCACGCACTCCTGTCTGGGCGATTTCGCCGATTGCGGCTCACGCACTGACCATGCGTCCGCTTGTTGTCGCGGATAGTTCGCATCTTATTCTGTGTCCGGATGCGCGTGCGGAGCATTTCCGCCTTACTCTCGACGGACGTTCGGTGTCACTGCCGGTCGGAACGAAAGTTAGTCTGCGCCGCGCACCTTTCGAAGTGGTTCAGCTCCATCTTCCGTCTACGTCATTTGGCGAGACTTTGCGCAATAAACTCAACTGGGGCGTGGAGGGTTATTGATGAAGGGCGGATTGCCACTGAAAGGTCAAGGAGAGCTGACGCATCCCGAATTAGGTATTATCAGATACACGGTCCGTCGTACCGCAAGACGTTTTGTGGCACGATGGAAAGCCGGTGTGCTTGCACTGACGGTTCCTTATGGGGCTACGACGGCGGAAATGGCTGATGCTATTGAAAGCATGAAGCCGAGGCTGCTGACGAGAAAACCGGTGGGGCGTCTTTATGAATTCGGCAAAGAGATGAAATTCGAATTGCTTACACTTACTGTCATAGGTGTGGAGGCTTATGGTTCGCGCTGCACGCTTCACAGGCGTGCGGCAGACCGTTTCGAAATAAGACTCGACAGCAGGGCGGATTTGGGGGCATCGGAATGTATCGAAGCTGTGGGAAGGCTTGTCAAGGGTCTATCACGATACCTTGCGCCTCAGCTATTGTTCCCTCGGGCTGCCGAACTGGCTGCCTCGGTCGGCGCGAGACCCTCGCGCTGGAAACTGTCGTCGGGTAAAAAAGTATTGGGACGGTGTAATTCGCGTGGAGAGATTTCGCTCAGTTCTGTGCTGGTCTTTCTGCCTTCGGAACTTCGTGACTATGTTGTGTTACATGAACTGGCACATTTGCGTGAGATGAACCACTCGCTGCGTTTTCACGCAGTGTGTGACAAGTATTGCGGAGGACGCGAACGTGAACTGGAGCGGTGCCTTAAGGATTTTCGGTTTCCTCTCCCGTAGCTTCTTCTGTTGTTTCTTCCTCTGCCGGTGATGCGCTTTCACCGAGTTCAGATGGATGCTTGAGGAAATATTGGCGTAGCATTTCCGAAATGTCGAAGTAAAATCCTTCGTGGTCGTTTGGATTGCGCTGTTTGACAGTAATGAAATCAAAATGCGGGGCTTCGAATTTCTGACCTGTCGCGAAGAATCCGACAAGATTGAGCAAATCATATTCATGCTCCGGATATACTACGACGCGGGCGGTCTCAGGGTCTGTGCCCGTGCCTGACGAGGCGATGACAAGTAGTATATGGTTGAGTTTGTACTGCCATATTTTAGCGAGGTCGTATTTCCCGTTTTTTTCATAGGTGTAGACG
>CAMWNF010000069.1 GCA_947175535.1 uncultured Bacteroidales bacterium | reverse complement strand
ATAATCTATTACGTGAAACTCGCGCCTGTCTATCCCGAATATAACCGCCAACGCATGTCGCTTATCAAAAGCGTGCAGTTATCAGATGGGCAGGGCGGCAGTAGCTCCGGTGCTATATCAATCGCTTCGATACGCCACTATCTTGACTCGTTGCCCCATGCCGACGTCACTTCTGCCTACTTGAGAATGTGGGGAGGCACGGTCAATCTCACCGACGGGCGGCAAGATATAAAGATCGTGCTTCGCCCGACAGACACAGCTTTTTTCAAGATTTTCGACTACGAGTTTCTTGCAGGCGGTCCGTTCACCGACATTGAGTTCGAAAGTGGCGTGAAGAAGGCCGTTATCACCGACCGCCTTGCCGAAGAAGTATTCGGTTCGGTTGAAGCGGCAATGGGCAAAACCATAACAATCAATTTCAGAAAATATGATGTCTGCGGTGTCATCCGCGAGTGCAGCGCTTTCAACCGCCACTCCTACGCCCAGACCATCGTGCCCTACACAGCCGTCAGAGGCTATGAAAACGACACCGATCCCGACCAGTTCATGGGGGCTTATATCCTGCTTCTGCTCAGCGACGACATCGAAGGTATGAGGGCGGATCTGCGGGAAGTGGAGCGAAAATTCAACAGCTCGCGCGAAGGCATGACACTCAATTTCTGGAACCAGCCGCAATCGGCAGCCATCGATGCCCTAGGTATCTGGCCGTCGGAAACAGATTTCGACCTTGGCAAGACCATACGCTTCAACATCCTCGTGCTGCTGACTCTGCTGTTAGTGCCGGCACTCAATCTCAGCGGCATGATTGCAGGTCGCATGGACTCGCGTTCGGGCGAGCTCGGTGTGCGCAAATCGTTCGGAGCCACAAGCGGTAAGCTACTCGGACAGGTGCTGTGGGAAAATCTGATACTCACCGTTATCGGCGGCATAATCGGACTCGCTATCACGTGGATAGCACTGTCGACCGACGCAGCCTTCGTGTTTTCAATTATCGGCGAACAATGGTCGCAGTTGAACTCTTCGTCGACGTTCCGCCTCACACCCGACATGATGTTTGCCCCGGCGGTATTTGTCTTCGCCTTCGGCGTATGCGTGGTGCTCAATCTGATGTCAGCCATGCTTCCTGCGTGGCTCTCTCTGCGCAAACCTATTGTCAAATCGCTAAAATAATATGTCATGCTGAAAATAATATTGAAAAACCTGTGGCAGCGCCGCCGCCAGAACGCGTGGCTATTTGCCGAACTGATAATAGTGACTATATTGACGTGGGTAATTGTGGATCCGACCGTCGTGGGTATCTATGACGTCAATACCCCCTTAGGTTATGACGCAGACCGCATAGTGCGCGTCACAGTGAGCAGTTATCCCGAAGAAGCCGACCTCTACGACCCTGATTATGCCACTGCCGAGGCTCGCGAAGAAGCCTACAACGCCCTGCGGGCCAAGGCGGACCGCCTGCCGATGGTGGAGATGAGCTCTTATCTCAGCGAGGGCATTGACGACTATAGGACAGCCAACTATGGTCTCGCCATCGGCGACGAAGCCATCGACACCGTCGTCGGAGCCATCTACGCCATGGGCATCACTCCCGGCGAGAGATTTTTCACACTCTATGGTATAGAGTCTATCGATGGCTCGCCCACAGCCGAACAGCTCGACAATGGACTAATCGGGGTGAACGACGTGGTCATCACCGAGTCGGTCGACCGCACGTACTGGCCCGACCGCAGGGGTGTAAAAGGAAAACGCTTTGTAAGCTGTGGTTATAACGGCGACACGATTTACACAAATGTAATTGCTATAATCAAGGATTTCAGATACCATGCCGCCACTCAGACCGGTGCTGTGGGGTTATTTTGCGATATATATGATTACCGCTCTAAAAGACAAGTCGCTCTTACCTTGCGGTTGGCTGACGGAGTCAATGCCGACGACTATGTGCGTGACTATGGCGACGCCATACGCTCGAGTCTCCGCACAGGCAACTACTATGTCAGCGAAATCATGAGCCAACGCGATCAGATACGCTATATCGACGCGAACGATGGCACAACTTCGCGCCGCAATCTTCACTTTTTCATTGCAGCCCTGTTTCTTATCAACCTTATCGTAGGTGTGACGGGCTGTGTTTGGCTTCAGACTGGAAAACGTGTGAGCGAACTTGGTGTGCTTCGCTCCTACGGCGCATTGAAATCTCATATTATGGGCATGCTGATGGGTGAAACCGGTGTAATGGCATTCATCGCCTTCATTATTGGCGATGTAATCTATCTGCAATACGCGCTCAAAGAGGGACTGTCGATTGGCAACGAGAATAATGCCGGATATATCCGCGCCGACTCTTGGATTTACAATTTCGGCGAACATTTTGTGATAATCTCTGTAATAGTATTGATAATCATCCTGATTTGTGTTGCCATCGGCACATATTTTCCCGCACGCCACGTAAGTAAGATAGAACCGGTCGACGCACTACACGATGAATGATTATTTTTTGGACATGAAAATCAGATTATTATATACTGTTTTTACTCTATTTTGCGCTTTAGCATCTACAGGAGCTGAAGTGCGTCGGATCACTCTTGACGAAGCAATATTGATAGCGCGGACACGTAGCGTTGACGCTGCCGTAGCACTTAACACCCTGCGCTCGGCTTATTGGGAATACCGCACATTCCGCGCCGGTTTGCTGCCTGAAGTCACCTTCAAGGCAACCGTTCCGAGCTATAGCAAACAATATTCGAGCTATCAGAACTCCGACGGCTCTTATAGCTTCGTCCATAACGACAACTTGTCGATGAGCGGCTCGTTGTTACTGGAACAGAGGATTTGGCTGACAGGCGGCACAATCGCCGTGTCTTCGTCGCTTGACTTCATGCGGCAGCTTAGCGGAACGGTCGGAAACCGATACATGTCAGTGCCTGTCGCCTTACGACTGACGCAGCCTATATTCGGCGTCAACGACGTGAAGTGGAACCGTCGCATCGAACCTGTAAGATACCGAGAGGCTAAAGCTAATTTCATCAGTGCATCGGAAGATGTGGCATTAACTGCCATACAATATTATTTTAATTTGCTCTCATCTCGGCAAAACGAGGCTTCGGCGCTCCAGAATGTCAGCAATGCTGAAAAACTTTATGAAGTTGCTCTGGCAAAACGAAAGATGGGTCGGATAAGCGATAACGACGTGTTGCAAATAGAGCTTAATCTGCTTAATTCGCGCTCTACCCTCACATCGTATGAAAGTCAGGTTAAAAGCGACATGTTCAGACTCCGCACATTTCTCGACCTCGACACTACGGTTGTGATAGAGCCGGAAATACCGCATGACACACCCCACGCTAAGGTGATATTTGACGAGGCTCTTGCCTATGCTGTCGACAATAACGCTTTTGTCGACAATATACGCCGTCGACAGCTCGAAGCTGACTACCAGGTTGCAGCGGCTAAAGGTGCTCAGCGCCAAATAAGTCTGTTCGCACAAGTCGGTTATACAGGTACCGGACGAAACTTTCACGGCGCATACGACCCGCTTAATGACAATCAGGTAGTCGAAATCGGCATGTCGATACCGATTCTCGACTGGGGCAAACGTCGCGGTCGCGTCAAAGTCGCCGAGAGCAACCGCGAACTTGTTCGCAGCCGTCTGCGCAAAGAGCGCGCGGAATTCAGTGAAAATCTCTACATACTTGTCGAACGTTTCAACAATCAGCAGGAACAGCTTGCCATTGCGCTCCGAGCTGATGAGATAGCGACCAAACGCTATGACAGCAGTGTCGAAACTTTCATGATAGGAAAAATCTCCGCGCTCGACCTCAATGACTCGCAGACGAGCAAGGACTCGGCGCGGCTGAAATATCTGAGCGAGCTTTTCTCATTCTGGTATTACTATTATCAGCTGCGCAGCCTGACCCTCTGGGACTTTGCGACCAACTCCCCGATAAACGCCGATATCGAGAAAGTTCTTAACATGTAAGAGCAGCTGTTGTATTATAATAAACCGATTTTTTATAGTATATTTGTATCATGATACTGATTGTCGATGACGACCGCGCGATATGCGCCTCTCTAAAAATGCTGCTCACTACTGCCGGGTTTCAATGCACCGCAGTTACCGAGCCGGCAGAAGCTATTGCGTTTGTACGTTCAGAAAAACCTGACGCGGTCTTACTCGATATGAATTTTTCTCGTTTTACGACAGGCGACGAAGGGCTTACACTCCTTAAGCAGATGAAAATTCTCGTTCCCGACATGCCCGTCATTCTGATGACTGCATGGGGCAGTATCGAACTGGCTGTCGAAGGAATAAAATCAGGAGCTTTTGACTTCATTACCAAGCCTTGGGATAACCGCAGAATCATCCAGACCGTATCTACAGCACTCGAACTCGCCGACAAACAAAAATCGCGAACGATTGATTCTTCTTTTGACCGCTGCGGCATTATCGGAGACGATGCTGTTCTGAATAATGTTCTTGATACTGTCGCACGTATCGCTCCGACCAATGCCTCCGTGCTTATTACCGGAGAAAGCGGCACAGGCAAAGAGCTTATTGCCGAAGCCATCCACCGCAATAGTCCGCGACGCAATAAACCCTTCATAAAAGTCAATCTTGGCGGCATGTCACAGTCACTTTTCGAGAGTGAGATGTTCGGTCATGTCAAAGGTGCTTTCACCGACGCTGTAACTGACCGCGTCGGACGCTTTGAAGCTGCCAACGGTGGCACGATTTTTCTCGACGAAATAGGCGAACTCGATTTGGGGAGTCAGGTAAAATTGCTGCGTGTCCTACAGGAGCAGCGTTTCGAACCACTCGGTAGTAACTCTACCCGCACAGTAGATGTACGTGTGGTCTGTGCGACCAATGCCGACCTGCCGGCGATGGTTGCAGAACGGACATTCCGCGAAGACCTCTTTTATCGTATAAACCTTGTTACCCTGGAATTGCCACCGCTTCGAAATCGCAAAGGCGACATCGCCACCCTTGCGGCACATTTCGCCAAAGACGCTGCGAAACGTAATAATCTTGAGGTTCCGATACTTGACAAGTCGGCAATAGAGTTTCTTGCTTCGCAAAACTTTCCGGGGAACCTCCGCGAGATGAAAAACCTCGTTGAAAGAGCAATTCTCCTAAGTGGTTCAGACAAGCTGACCGCCGAAGATTTCATCAGAATCGCGCCAACCACTCCAGGCTCCGTGCATGCGGAAGGTAAGCCGTTGCTTGACCTGATGGAGCAGAACGAAATCATCAAAGCACTCGACCGCTGCAACGGAAATGTGTCAAGAGCGGCTGTGGAACTCGGATTAAGCCGACAGGCACTCTACCGCCGCATGGAAAAGTTCGGTCTCAATGACAAGTCAAAAACTACATGAACCTAAAGCTACTTTTCTATATCTCGGTTGCACTGCAGCTTTCAACCTGGGGCTTCATGCTGACATTGGATTTCAGAGTGAGAAACACTGCGTTTTTTATCCTTGAAGGTCTAACTATACTCAATATAGTATATCTTATTTATTTCTACCGAAAGGTGAACCGACCGATACAGTCGCTCTCTGAAGGTCTTGACCTGCTTAAAGGTCAGGACTGGAATTCTCGATTGACTCCGGTCGGGCAGCCGGAGGTCGACAATATCGCAGAGACATTCAACAGGATGATAACTATGTTGAAAGAACATCGCCTGCGTCTTGAGGAGCAGTCTCATTTTCTCAATCTCATCATAGCCCGCGCGCCAATCGGCATGTTGCTTCTAAATTTCGACGACAAGGTGTATCTCGCCAATCCCGCAGCGGAAAGAATATTCGGCACCTCAGGTGAAAAATTGACCGAGATGTCGCTCGCGGCATTACCCGGAAGTCTCGGCGATTGTCTCGCTTCAATGAAAGCCAACGACACTCGGATAATAAGAACGGAACATAACGCCACATATAAGTGTACATGTCTGAGTTTAGTAGATAAAGGTGTAGTGCATAGATTCATTCTAATCGAGGATGTCGGTGACGCGATGGCTGACGCCGAACGTCAGGCTTATGAGAAAATAATCCGCATCATTGCTCACGAAGTAAACAATACTGTTGCGCCGACTGCGTCGGCTCTTGGTGTTGTCAGTGATATTCTACCAGAATCAAATCCGGCAGTGCCGTTGCTTCAAAGCTGCTCGGAAAGGGTATTGGGTATGAGTGCGTTTGTTTCAAGGCTTGCCGAAGTGGTGAAAATACCGGAGGCTGTGCTGAAACCCTGCAATATTAATGACCTTATATCAGGCAACCGACCGTTTCTCGAAAGCCTTTGCATGCCGACGGGGTGTAATATTTCATTCGAGCTTTGTGCGGATAATGCAGTCTGTATGGCAGATGTGCCGCTTCTTGAGCAATGTCTGGTGAATATTGTAAAAAATGCGGTCGAAAGCATTTCCGAGACTAAACATGCCGGGAATGTGTCAATCGCCACATCCAGGGCGCAGAATGGAGCTGTCGTCCTTACCGTTACGGATAATGGTGCGGGTATTTCTCCTGAAAAGAACCTGAAGATATTTACACCGTTCTACACCGACAAACCGACCGGTCAGGGCGTCGGTTTGACATTCGTACGCGAAGTGCTTCGCCGCCATAATTGCGGTTATAGTCTTCAGACAGGTGCTGACGGTCTTACAAGATTCACCATCGAATTCCCCGTGAAACACTAATTTTTCGAGTATTTTTCGATGCTTATTTAGAATAATTCCAAATAATTATTCTTATCTTTGCTGCGGTAAACATAATATTGCAGAAGTGATTGAATCTAACATTGCATATACGGCTGTTAACACAATGCGTGAATTAATACGCAGCAACAGCTTGCTACTGATGGTTATAAGCCGTTTTAATATACCTTTGGGGTTCGGAGATAAAAGTGTTGGAGAAGTATGTAGGGATAATAATGTCGATACTGATACGTTTTTGACCGTCGCAAATTATATCAGCGGACGCGAGGTCAATAATGACAATATCGACATCAGCGCCCTCACCGGTTATCTTCGCCGCGCTCACAGTTATTTCCTCGATTTCATTCTTCCAAATATCCGTCAGAAATTGCTCGGAGCTCTCGATTGTTCGGGAGCGGACGGAGTGGCTTTGGTGCTGTTGCGATTTTTTGATGAATATGTCGGAGAGGTGCGCACTCACATGGAGTTTGAGAACAACACGGTCTTCGGTTATATTGAATCGCTTCTTGAGGGAAACGTTAAGGGAACATTCTCAATCAGAGCATTTGCTGCGCATCACGAGCGCATGGAATCGAAACTGATGGAGCTGAAAGATATTCTGATAAGATATTGTCCGGCGCGTAACCATGATATGCTCAACAGCGTTCTGTTTGACATAATTAACTGTGAACAGGACATCGCCTCCCATTGCTCGGTCGAAGACAATCTGCTCGTACCCACAGTAATGAAACTGGAAAAAGACATAGCATCACGCCCGAAACCGCAGAAAGAAAATTCTAACGAGACAGTAAAACCGATAAGTAATGAAAACGAGACTCTGAGCGCTCGTGAAAAAGAAATCGTGGCGGCTATCGCACTCGGCATGTCTAATAAAGAGATTGCCGACAAATTGTGTATTTCTGTACATACAGCTACTACTCACCGACGTAATATATGCTCAAAACTCGGCATCCATTCCGCCGCCGGACTGACAATCTATGCCATCGTCAACAATCTCGTCGAAATCGGCGACGTGAACAGCCTGAAATAAATATCACTTCACTATTTGACATGAGTTACAACCCAAACATATATATCGCCTCCTGAACTCTTGCCTACACTAACTTTTAAATCACCCTTTCTACCGACATATACCTTATCACAATAAGGAGTATCGGGAAGAAATTTTTCATTTTTTTTAGCGTTCTTCATTGAGAAGCCGGCGCGTTTAAGCATATCGACAAATAATTTAAAAGCTTCCTCTTCCAGTTTATCCCTCTCTTTCAACAGTTTATTCCTCTCTTTCATCGATAGTCTCGATGGCATGGAAGATTTCACAGGAATCCCATTATCAAACGTCCATCCCTGGTGCAAAACCATCTGATAATAAATTGTATTGCCAAAAACATGGAAATTAAATTTATCGGTGCTGAGTGTGACGGAGGGATTAGCAGGCATTTGCAACGATAAATATATAATAGGAGAACATTCAGACTCATAATTTAAGACATACTCAGTTGACAGTGTCTTTGTATTAAGCGGAGCTAATGTCGACACGCAATATCGTCTCTCCTTTAATTCATCAAGTATGCTGTCATAAGAAGAATGTAACGTCATATCTTCGAGACCAAACGGATGCGAAATCAATTCATTGATGTCCACGCGCCTGATGCGGGAGGGCAACGAAGTTTCCAACTTTGGCGTTTTTTTCTGAATCTTGTGATTTTTCAGAATATAATCTATTAAACTGCGATATGTGACGGAATAATTTGTTTGCAGCGAATGTGCTGCCGAAGGATTTTCTTTATAAAATATATTATTAGAGTATTGGGAGTATAGAGGCAACTCTTTATCTTTTGATATAATCCGAAATTCTTTACCGGCATATTCATGTCCGTCCCACACATTTATAAAACAATAAATTTGCTCGTCATCTTCAAAAATTATTATTTGTTTGTTTTGCTCGTTCCGGTAACTATTAAGTTTAAGATTGTTATATATATCTTCTTCGGTTTTATCAATTGTAGTTTTTACCGTAATTTTAAATTTGTCCGAGCCCGTAATGTCAGAGAGAATCACTTTATAGCTCGCTCTAAACACGTCTTCTTTAGTTCCGCCCACCATACCGTTAACAAGGTCGGCAAATTGAAATTGATACTCCTCTGCATAAGCTGAGTGAGAAAATGAAATAGCTATAACGAATATTAATGCGCGAAATGCCATCCGGAAGGGCGAAGATAGACTCATAAACTTATATGATTAGATTTCAATGCTTAAAGGTAGATAATTATTTCAAGTCTACCAAATTAAAACAAAGACGGTGTGTCGGAAAAGATTTCGGCACACCGTCTGAAAAATATGATTCTTTATTTATCTTGCGTCTATTTCGCGGAGGAGTTCTTCAACCGCCGCTTTGAGCTGGAGGTCTTCACCTTTGACAACGGTTGCGGGATCGTTCGCGACCTTAATATCAGGTTCGAGCTGTTGGTTTTCGAGCACAGAGCCGTCGGCGAGACGATAACCGACAACAGGGATGCCGAACACAAGCGACGGATCCTGCATTGTCACCCAGTTAACCGAAGTCATAGTTCCGGGAACGGGCATGCCGACAAGTTTGCCGAGATTGCGATGTTTGTAAACCCAAGGAGTGCCGTGGGCATTAGAGTAGCAAGCCTCGCTCATGAGCATAATCGACGGCTTGTTCCAACGACGTGACGGCATGTCACAAGTTTTATCGCCGCGAATCTCCTGTGTGAAATATTTTTTACCGCTGAAAAGAATTTCGATATCCTCATGGAGACGACCGCCGCCGTTCCAACGGATGTCGATGACAATACCTTCGCGGTCATTGTATTTTCCGAGCACATCAGAGTAGACCTTGCGGAAGGAATCATCGCCCATCGACTGAATGTGGACATAACCGAGACGACCGTTACTGAGGCGGTCGACTTCAGCGGCGCGGGCTTTAACCCAACGGTCATAAAGCAATGAATTCTGTTTTGCCGTAGATATCGGAAGGATGACTTCTTCAATTATACGTCCGTCAGCAGGGTTATAGAATGAAACAAGAGTTTTCTTACCGATTTTGTTATTGAGTGCTGTCGTATAATCTGAATTAAACGACACGGGTTGACCGTCGATGCTTTCGATGATATAACCGGGACGAAGTTCTGACAATGCACGATCAAACGGACCTTTGGCAATGATTTCTGCAACTTTAAGTCCGTTGCCCTTGTGATTTAAATCAAAAATAAGACCGAGCGTAGCCGTACGGTCGTCATCAAGCGTTAAAGAGCGACCTGAATAGCGACCTCCGGTATGACTGACGTTGAGTTCACCAAGCCATTCGCTGACGAGTTCAGCAAAATCGTAATTATTGTTAATATGCGGCAGGAATTTACGATAGGCAGCCGTCATAGCAGGCCAGTCTACACCATGCATATTCGCAGTGTAGAAACGCTCGCTTACCTCGCGGGAAATATTATCGAACATAAATTCGCGTTCGGCAGCCTGGTCAAGCTCCATAGTCGCCTTGGTTGTTATTGGAGTCATCTTATCAGACTTAGGGTCGAGTTTTTTCATCGACGAGCCGAAAATGAAAAGAGTCTTTCCGTCTGACGACGAATCGAAGTCAGATGCCCCATCAACATTACCTACGAGTTTGACCTCGTCTTTACGCAGCCCGATTTTCCAAAGCTGTTTTTTATCCTGTCCTTGTGTAATATAGTACAATGTTTCTCCATCATCTGTAATAATATAAGATGAAAGATCTGATGACATAGGAGTCAGACGCATCACACGGTCTTCAATACCGTCAAGCTCGACATTGATTGCCTTCACTTCCGAATCATCATCAGCATCTTCCTTTTTATCTCCTCCTTTTTTATTCTTCTTGTCGAGGTCTTTTACAATCGCATAATCTTCGGGGGAAAGACGGAAGCGGTCGTAGCTATCGCGATTCATGAAAACAATCATAACATCCATTTCAGAGCCCCACGAAGCATGATTGCGCATACCATAACGCTCTGATGCAAATATCAGTGCATTACCATCCAATGCCCAGCGGGGGGATTCATCGAAATATCCACTATTAGTGAGATTGGTCATCTTACCGTTGTCAACGTTAATTATAGCAACATCATAATAAGGATCATGCATGCGGTCAACTATTTCAAGGGCAATCCATTTAGAATCAGGTGACCATGTGTAACCGAAACCGCCGCCACGCTGACGGTGAGTCGAACCATCGGTCAATTCCTTAACCTTGCCGCTCTCCATATCCATCACCGCAAGTTTCGTACGGTCGAGAATAAAAGCAAGTTTCTTGCCATCGGGCGAAAGTTCTGCCATAGTGCGCTCGTGACCGTCAGGTTTGAATAATGCTTCTTCCTTAATAAGAGTTGCGTTTGCAAAATTAGGTTCTTCTCCTTCGCGGGCAATTGTCGCCTTGTAAATATTAAACTTTCCGTCTCGCTCAGAAGTGTAAATAAGAGACTTGGAATCAGGCGACCAACTTACCGAACCCTCAGCTTCTGGAGTGGTGGTAATCTGTTTTGTCGTCGGATATTCAACTGATGTCACGAATACATTGCCGCGATAAATAAACGCAACCGATTTGCCGTCAGGCGAAGCAACAGCTCCACGCGCACCTGCGACATTAAGACGCTTAACGGGATTCGTATCGCTGTCAATTAGATCAACTGATACTTTTACGGGAGTCGCTCCAGGTTTCATCGTGTAAAGTTCACCGTCATAGGTTAATGCCAAAGTTCCGTTGTCTGCTCTTGACAGGAAACGGACGGGATGAGTGGCAAACGATGTCAAAGCCTTGGCATTGGAAGGCTCTGTAATCGATGCTTCGTAGACATTTACCGTCGAACCGTTGCGTTCACTTAGAAAAACAAAGTCTGAAGCATTGACTGCGACAGGATTGGTATCTTCGCCTCCGCGCAATGTAAGATTGGTATGTTTACCTGTATTGGCATCATATAACCATATGTCACGTGTTACGGAAGATGTATGATGCTTACGCCACTCGTCTTCATGGCCTTTAACGTCCTGATAAAGAAACGAACCGTTCCCTCCAGGCAAGTAACTTACAAAACGTGCGGGAGTAGCGAGTACCTGAGTGAGAGTGCCTCCTGAAACAGGTACTGAATACAGCTCGGTCATGCGGGCAGTCGGGAACATCGCACTTTCAGCAGGGTCCTGAATAGCCGCTGAAAACAAAACGTTTTTGCCATCAGGTGTGAATGATTCGGGAATCTCGGAGGCAGAATTAAATGTCAGTCTCACAGGAGCTCCACCGACGGCATCAACTACATAGACATCAAAGTTTCCGGCTGCATCCCCGGCAAAAGCCAGACGACGGCTGTCGGGACTCCAAACCGGGTTCGCCTCGTAATCAGGGGTTGCTGTAATTCGTGTAGCTTGACCGCCGGATGTCGGGACTGTCCAGATATCACCTTTATAGGTAAATGCGATACAACTACCGTCAGGCGATATTTTAGCATCACGCAACCACATAGGAGTAACTGCTGACGCGACAAAGGGCACCATAGCGGCAATCGACAAAATCAGTTTTTTCATTATAATTTTGAGTTATATGTTAAAAGCAAAATGAGAAATAGGACGTAGAAACGCCATTTATGCAAATTTACGGCTTTTTTTCGACAATAAGCGTCATGAGGTTGGAATAATGGCTTATTTTCAATAAATTTGCAAGCACTTAGCAAGCACATAGTAAGATAATGTCAACAAAATCTCAATTCGGCTCAAAAATAGGTCTTATCGCTGCCACTGTCGGCTCGGCGATTGGACTCGGCAATGTATGGCGTTTCCCGGCTGAAACTCAGGCTAACGGCGGAGCAGCATTCCTTCTTCTATATATAGCGTGTGTATTCGTTCTCGGTATTCCTGTTATGCTCGCAGAATTTTCTCTCGGTCGTGCAGGTCGAAGCGATGCAGTCGGAGTGTTTCATTTTCTCTCGCCGGGTAAGAAATGGTGGATAATCGGAGCCGTCGCCATTGTTGCATCGTATCTGATACTATGCTACTACATGGTCGTCGCAGGTTGGACTGCCGAGTATCTGTGGCAATCCATAACTGGAAACTTGTATGACACCGGAGCAATACTCGAACAAAATGGAGATTTCTCCGCTGCCGACGCCGCTTTTTCCGCCAGAATGAACCAATATATATGCAACGACATATCGCCTCTGATTTTCACCTTTGCAGTAATTGTTGTAAATATTTTTGTTTTGCTCGGCGGAGTGCAGAAAGGCATAGAGCGTCTTTCAAACATTATGATGCCATTGCTGTTTGTGCTGTTATTGGCACTCTGCGCTGTGACACTGAGTCTTCCGGGGGCTGGAGCCGGTCTCGAATTTTTCCTCTCTCCCGACTTCTCGAAAATCAATGCGGCTACCGTAATCAATGCTCTCGGACAGACATTTTTCTCTCTTTCTCTCGGCATGGGTATCCTTATCACCTACTCTTCTTACTATCCCGCTGACACAAAACTCACACGAACCTCAGTCATAGTATCGTTGATGAGTCTGCTGGTAGCTGTGATGATGGGCTGTATAATCTTCCCGGCTGTAACGACATTCGGTCTTGAC
>CAMWNF010000068.1 GCA_947175535.1 uncultured Bacteroidales bacterium | reverse complement strand
TACAAATCGATTACGATGCAAATCTACAACCGTTTTTCAAATTGTCAAGAGTTTTTGAGTTAATGAATGTTAAATCTGAAAAATATTAGACTAATTAATCTTATTGTCCTAATTACAAACTAGTTATATTGTCGCAAAATTGATACAAAATTGTTACAATGGCTGTTTTTGCTCCATTTTTACTTGATTTTGTAATTACATTGTCACAAATGACATGCTATTTGCGGTATAATTTTTATGAGCAATAATACTCTCAAAACATAGCAATTTTTTTCAATATTTCAAGATGGCATATGGGAGAATCAGCCAGCTTATTATATATAAAAATAGGTATAGATAAATTAACCGTCCTCCCTAAGCATTTCGCATATCTCCAACACGTCAAAGAAAGCTACATGAATCTTATATAGTTATACAAAACACAATAATTTTTCTCTTAGCGGAATTTTTGTCGGCGAAAAGTTTTGCCAAATAAAAAACTATGCTTAATTTTGCCGCGCAAAACTAAATCGAAGAATATAAACAAACTCAAATATTTAACCCTAATATGATTATCGTACAAGTAAAAGAAGGCGAAAACATCGAAAGAGCTCTCAAAAAATTCAAAAGAAAATTTGAAAAAACCGGCGTCGTTAAAGAACTCCGCAGCCGTCAGGCTTTCCAGAAGCCGTCTGTGACAAACCGCAAAAAAATGATGAAAGCGGTTTACGTGCAGAAACTCCGCTCTGTCGAAGATTAATTTTCCAGCCTGTTTATTTGGCAAGATAAAAAGGATTTGCTATCTTCGCTCTGTCGGTGTTACAAAGCAGCCGATAATGAATAGAGAACGATGATAGATGCCTTTTTAACATATTTACGGTGTGAACTGAATCTTTCAGATCACACCGTTTTGTCATATGGTACAGACCTCCGCCAGTGGTATGACTTCGCCGCATCCGTCGGACTCGCCGGATGCAAGAACACAGGAGACCGACCGGATGCGGCATCGGTCAGCATCAACGACCTGCGTCTGTGGATTTCGTTTATGGCGTCAGAGGGTGTATCAGCCCGTTCGATAAGGCGTAAGATACAATCACTGCGCGCATTTTACAAATATCTCATGCGCCGTCATGGCTTAGATTCAAATCCAGCCGCCGAAATCTCACCGGCAAAATTGCCGAAACGCCTGCCATCATTTATCCGACCCGAACAGATAGAAAAAATTCTTGACGATGATTATGACGCAAATGATTTCACAGAGACGCGTAACCATCTGATTTTAGATATGTTCTACTCAACGGGCATGCGTTGTTCCGAACTGATGGGACTCCTTGATGCCGATATCAATCTTAACCGTGGCGAACTAAAAGTGCTCGGCAAACGTAATAAAGAAAGAATAATTCCTTTCGGAGAAGAAATGAGAGAACTGATAACACAATACCGCGAACTGCGCACCGAAACTATCGGAACCGACCGACCGACCCACTTTTTTGTTCGGCAGGACGGAAGTCCTCTCTACCGTAAACTCATTTACACAATCGTGCATGAGTCGCTCGATGGGCGCGTCACGGCATCGAAACTCTCTCCCCACGTTCTCCGACATTCTTTCGCGACCGACATGCTAAACAACGGCGCAGATATAACTGCCGTGCAGCAGCTCCTCGGTCATCAGTCTCTGTCCACAACTCAGATATATACGCATCTGTCTTACCGAGAACTCTTAAACAATTACAAACTCGCACACCCACGTGCACAAAAAAATGGAGGATAACACTATGGAAGTTAGAATTCAAGCCATCCACTTCGAAATCGCAGAACGTCTCGAAGCATTCATAAACAAGAAAATCGAAAAACTCGCCCGACGCAACGAGACCATTTCAGACGTCGACGTAAACCTCAGAGTTGTGAAACCGGAAACAGCGATGAACAAAGAGGTCGTCATCAAGGTGAGTGTACCTCAGCATGGCGAAATCGTGGCTACAAAAACAGCCGACACTTTCGAAGAAGCTGTCGATCTCGCTCTCGAAGCCATCGACCGCCAGCTTGAAAAATTAAAACAGAAAAAATAACCGGCTTTCTTTAACCTCTCTGCGATGAGTCAAAATTTGGCTCATCGCTTTTTTTATGACCACCGACCAGTTAAAAATATGTTTTTTAGCATTTTTTTAATATACAGTTCCGATTTACTCCAATTAATTCGCATATTCCACAACTGTTCCCTTGTCAATTTTCCGTACCTTTGCACCGGTAAAACAGATAATAATTGAACATCATACAGATTAATTAATCACATTCCACATTTACACATGAAGATTAAAGCGTCCAACCTAACTTGCCTCTCTTTGGCAATTGCCGCATTGTCTCTTTCGTCATGCGGCGGACAGCAGCAGACTCCTCAGGCGATGGTGCCTTCGCTCGCAGTTCTCACCGTTCAGAACTCAGATTCAGAACTCAACCACACTTATCCGGCAACAATCAAAGGCAAGACCGACATCGATATCCGTCCACAGGTCACCGGTTTCATAACAAAAGTACATGTTGACGAAGGTCAACGGGTCCACAAAGGACAGACTCTTTTCACTCTCGACCAGGTACAATTCCAGGCAGCTGTAGATCAGGCAGAAGCTGCCGTCAACGCAGCAAAGACCGCTGTTTCGACAGCAGAGCTGACTGAAGCCAACAAACGCAAACTCCTTGACAAAAACATTATCAGTGAATATGAATGGCAGATGGCTGCCAACCAGCTCGCCCAGGCGAAGGCTCAACTCCTTCAGGCTCAGGCAGGTCTGACAACCGCCCGTAAGAATCTCGCATACACTACCGTTACAGCACCCAGCGACGGTGTTGTCGGCACAATCCCCAACCGCGAAGGCTCGCTCGCATCGCCCTCTTCGATGCAGCCACTGACAACTGTCAGCGACAATTCAGACATCTACGCTTACTTCTCACTCAACGAGAAAGACATCCTCGAGCTAACTGACGGTGGAAGCAAATCTCTCGCAGAAGCAATCGAAGCAATGCCCGCAGTCAAGCTAACTCTCGCCGACGGCTCGGTTTATCCCTACGAAGGTAAAGTTGCAACCGTTTCAGGCGTAATTGACAACACTACCGGTTCGGCAAGCGTGCGTGCTCTCTTCGACAATCCGGCAGGCATGCTCCGCAGCGGTAATACCGGTCAGGTCTCAATCCCCGTAATAGCTCATAACACAATTTCCATCCCCCAGAAGGCTACTTTCGAGATACAGGACCTCAAATATGTCTATACGCTCAATGATTCGAACCGTACGGTTGCAACCCCCATTCAGATTCTTCCTGTAAATGACGGTAAAAACTACATCGTCACATCAGGTCTTGCAGCCGGCGACCGCATCGTTGTCGAAGGCATCGGCACAAGCGTCCGCGGCGATATGCCCGTAAATCCTGTCGACGCTGCCGAAAAAGCAGCTGCCGCAGCCGCACAGCAGGCTCAATAATTCTCCCCTTATTCATCTTATTGCTTAAAAATTGAATCATAACAAGAAATGAAACTTGATACCTTCATTAACCGCCCGGTGCTGTCGACGGTAATCTCGATTTTCATCGTGCTGTTGGGTCTGATTGGTCTTGCATCGCTGCCTATCACCCAGTACCCCGACATCGCACCTCCTACCATCTCGGTTTCAACAACATATAGCGGTGCCAACGCCCAGGCAGTGCTTAACTCAGTCATCGCGCCCCTCGAAGAATCAATCAACGGTGCCGAAGGCATGCAGTATATCACTTCAACAGCGACCAACACCGGTTCAGCCACCATCACAGTGACCTTCGAACAGGGCTTCGACCCCGACATGGCTGCGGTGGACGTTCAGAACCGTGTCGCAAAAGCCGCTAACCTTCTTCCGTCTGAAGTAAATCAGGTCGGTGTCCTCACTCAGAAGCGCCAGACTTCTATGCTCGTCGGTGTAGCCCTTATCGACACCACCGGCAACTACAACGAGGAATTCCTCGACAACTACATGAAGATTAACGTCGTTCCAGTGCTCCAGCGTATTTCAGGCGTCGGCGATGTCATGTCTTTCGGTGCAGACTACTCTATGCGTGTATGGCTGAAGCCAGAAGTCATGGCGCAGTACAAACTTATGCCGTCGGACGTTGCCGCATCGCTTGCAGAACAGAACGTCGAGGCAGCTCCCGGCGCGTTTGGCGAACAAGGCGACCAGTCGTTCCAGTACACGATGCGCTACCGCGGTCGTCTGACCACACCTGAAGAATTCGGCGACATTGTCATAAGAGCCAACGACAACGGCGAGATACTTTACCTTAAAGACGTAGCCGACATCGAACTTGGTCGTGTGACCTACGGCTTCCACAACCGTGCCAACGGACATCCATCGTCTATGGCTATGGTGTTCCAGACCGCCGGCTCGAATGCAACAAAGATTATCAACGACGTGCTCGCCACTGTCGAGACTCTCAAAAAGGACCTGCCGAAGGGTCTTGAGTTTGAAATCCCGATGAATAACAACGAATTCCTCTATGCATCAATCCATAACGTTATACGCACGCTCATCGAGGCATTCGTGCTTGTGTTCCTTGTCGTTTATGTCTTCCTCGCCGACTTCCGTTCGACAATCATTCCGGCAATAGCTATTCCGGTCGCTCTTATCGGTACATTCTTTGCCCTCAACCTCATAGGTTTCTCTATCAACCTCATCACCCTTTCGGCTCTCGTCCTTGCGATTGCGATTGTGGTCGATGACGCAATTGTGGTCGTCGAAGCTGTCCACGCCAAACTCGACCAAGGTTACACATCGGCAAGGCGCGCCTCAATCGACGCCATGAACGAAATCGCCGGCGCGCTTATCTCGATTACTCTCGTAATGATGCTGGTGTTCATTCCTGTGTCATTCATGCCCGGCACGGCAGGTGTGTTCTACCAGCAATTCGGTATCACGATGGCGATTGCCATCGGTTTCTCGGCAATCAACGCGCTTACTCTCTCTCCGGCACTTTGCGCGATATTCCTCAAACCTCACAATTCGGATGAGAAACTGAGCGAACGCATGGGTAAAGCATACAGTGCGGCGGCTGAGGTCATGACACAACGTGCAAAACGTTCATTCGGCTTCAACTTCCCGCCGATTATCACCATAATCCTTCTGGCTGCCACTATCTACTTCATGATTGCCGACTGGTTTGCCTTCGAGAATGTTATCGAAAGCATAGTTGCCTGCGTTGTAGCTTTCCTCGCAGTCCTCGGCTTGTTCGGCAAACGTTTCCACAAAGCCTTCGAAAACGGCTATAACGCGCTTCTCGGCAAATACCGTAAGATTGTCGGCTGGTGCTCACGTCACAAAGTGATTTCCTTTGTTTCAGTCGCAATCTCTGTGGTAATCCTCGTATGGCTTATGATACGCACTCCGAGTGCGATGGTGCCCAACGAAGACACCGGCTTCATGTTCGGTATGGTCGACATGCCTGCCGGCACCTCTCAAGAACGCACAACTGAGGTACTGAACGAACTTGAGAAAATCGTGATGACGATTCCTGCCGTACGTCTCTGTGAGACTATCAACGGTTATTCGTTTGTCGCCGGTCAAGGAGCGACTTACGGCACCCTGCTTATTAAATTGAAAAACTGGAGTGAACGTGGTAAGGGAGAGAGCGTCAATGACGTTATTCAGCAACTCTATATGCTCACCTCACAGATAAAAGATGGACGTGTCATATTCATTGCTCCGCCTATGATTACCGGTTACTCGGTGACCAACGGTTTTGAACTCAGAATGCAGGATAAGACCGGCGGCGATATCAACCAGTTCTTCGCTGTCGTGCAGGCATTCCTCGGTCAGCTCAACGCCCAGCCCGAAATCCAGATGGCATACACGACTTTCAATCCGACATTCCCTCAGTATCTAATCGATATCGACGCCGCCAAATGTAAACAGGCAGGCATCAGTCCGTCGACAATACTTTCGACACTCCAGGGCTACTACGGCGGTATGTATGTGTCCAACTTCAACCGTTTCGGTAAGATTTATCGCGTAATGATGCAGGCAAATCCCGAAAGCCGTGTGAGTCCCGAAACCCTGAAGTCAATCAAAATACGTAACGGTTCGGAGATGGCATCAATCGAGAATTTCATGACAATGGAAAGAATATATGGTCCTGACCTTCTCAACCGTTTCAACCTCTTCAATTCAATATCGGTTCTCGGTAACCCTGCACCCGGATATTCGTCAGGCGACGCAATCGCGGCTATCGAGCGCGTCGCAAACCAGACCCTTCCCCAAGGCTACGGTTACGAATATGCCGGCATGACCCGCGAAGAAGCCGGTTCGTCATCAGGCAGCGCGACAGCCACCATCTTCGGTCTCTGTCTGCTCTTCGTCTATCTTCTTCTCTCAGCTCAGTACGAAAGCTATTTCCTCCCGTGGGCTGTTATCCTTTCGATACCGTTCGGTCTGATGGGCGCGTTCATCTTCGCCGACATCTTCGGCATCTCGAACAACATCTATCTCCAGATTGCTCTCATCATGCTTATCGGTCTTCTCGCCAAGAACGCCATCCTCATCGTTGAGTTCGCTCTCGAACGACGCCATACCGGCATGTCGATACTCAATGCTGCGATTGCCGGTGCAGCAGCCCGTCTCCGTCCTATCCTCATGACCTCGCTCGCCATGGTCATCGGTCTTCTCCCGATGATGCTTGCAAGCGGTGTCGGCGCAAACGGTAACCGTGCGCTCGGCACAGGTTCGGTCGGCGGTATGCTCATAGGTATGATACTTCAGGTGCTCTTCGTTCCCGCCCTCTTCTGCGTGTTTGAACTGTTACAGGAGAAGGTTAAACCAATCAAGTGGAAAAATGCCGAAGCAGGAGGCACAATCGAGACCGAAATCGAACAGTACACCAAATAATCTTTCTCATCACAAATGATACTCAGAAAATTATCCTGTGCAGTCATCGCAGCCGGCATAGCCGCGCTCCTTTCAGGCTGCCATATATATAAGAAATACGAAACCCCTCAGACGTCGGCGCTCACACGCGCCTACGTCGAGGCTCGTCAGACGCCCGCCGATTCCACCGCCTTCGGCAACCTGCTGTGGGAAAACGTCTTCACAGACCCCCTGCTCGCAGACTTTATCAACCGCGCGCTCGAAAACAACAAAGACCTCAACAACGCCCGTCTCAACGTGGAGATTGCCCACGCTCAGATGCAGGGTGCACGTCTCAGCTATCTTCCTTCGATAGCTCTTGCTCCTAACGGCGCGGGCGCGTCGTATGCCGGAAGCGACATAAGCTGGACTTATCAATTGCCGGCTCAGGTCAGCTGGGAAATCGATATCTTCGGCAAAATACTCAACCGCAAACGCAATGCCGAAGCGGCATATCGCATGAGCGAGGAATACGCCCGCGCTACGCGCTCACAAATCATCTCGGCAGTAGCATATAACTACTATGCGATTGCAGCCGTCAACAGTCAGCTTGAGCTTTCGCGCGCTACAGCTAAGACATGGGGCGAAAGTGTCGAAGTCATGAAGAATCTGAAACTCGCCGGTCGTGTTACAGAAGCCGCTGTTGTTCAGTCGACCGCACAATATTACAGCATACAGGCATCCATAACCGACCTCGAAGTGCAGCTCGACCAGCTTAACAACACCATGTCGCTGCTTCTCAACGAGCTTCCTCAGAACTGGAATATCAAAACAACACTCGATTTCGAACGTCCGGCGATTGTCCGAACATCGATACCGATGTCGGAACTCGCAACGCGTCCTGATGTGGCAGCCGCCGAACAGGCTCTCGCTGTCGCTTACTACGCAACTAATTCAGCTCGCGCTGCATTCTATCCCGGCATATCAATCACTGCCAACGGCGGTTTCACCAACCTACTCGGCTCATTTATAAAAAATCCGGGAGATTGGTTCTATCAGCTCGCAGGCTCGCTTGCAATGCCGCTTTTTGCACGCGGTCAGAATATCGCCGGTCTAAAGGCAGCAAAAGCACAGCAGAAACAAGCCCTCAACAACTTCGAGTATGCCCTGCTCAACGCTTCTGCCGAAGTAAGCGATGCACTAACCGTCTATGAAAAGAGTGCGGAAAAAGAACGTCTGCTTATCGAACAGGTCAAGAACCTCGAGAAATCGGTAGAATACACCAACGACCTACTTCAGTACTCCACCGGAACTTATCTCGAAGTCCTTACCGCACAGCAGAATCTCCTCGGAGCTCAGACTGCGTTCATCTCGAGCCGACTATCGCAGGCGCGTGCCTTCATCAACCTCTATCAGGCTCTGGGAGGCGGTCGCTGATTAATGATTAACCTAACTCTCTAATATCACAAAACGTTATGATCAGTCCATTAGCTTACGTTGACCCGTCTGCAAAGCTCGGTGAGAACGTCAAAGTACATCCTTTCGCCTATATAGACGCCAATGTCGAAATAGGCGACAACTGCGAGATCATGCCATATGCAAGCATCATGCACGGCACCCGAATGGGCAACGACTGCAAGGTCTATCAGGGAGCCATCGTCGGAGCCGACCCCCAGGACTTCCGGTGGAAAGGCACCGATACATTCTGCTACATCGGCAACGAGGTCGTTATCCGCGAACATGTGATTATCAACCGCGGCATCTACTCTCAGGGCGGAACCCGCATCGGTGACAAATGCTTCATCATGGCTGAGGCTCATATCGGTCACGACACACAGGTCGTAGGTAAAAACGTCATCGGTAACGGTGCGACCATCGCCGGCGACGCTGTGATTGGCGAAGGCTCTATACTTTCGTCTAACGCTATCGTCAACGAAAAGGTCCACATGGGCCGTTATGCACTCCTAAAAGGAGGCACACGTGTTTCGTCAAATGTTCCCCCGTTTGTAATCATTGCGCACAACCCTGCCACATACTACGGCATCAACGCTATCGTAATGCGCAAGGGCGGAGACTTCACCGAAGAAGAAATCGATATTGCCGCAAAAGCATACAGACATGTTTATCAGTGCGCGACTACCGTCTTTAATGCGCTAAAACGCATTGAAGCAGACATCGAGCCGTGTCCCGTCCGCGATGAAATCATAAACTTCATCCGCGAAAACAATCTCAAGATTGTCGCAGATAAGTTCTTTGAAGACTGATAGATATTTCAAATAAATTCAAAAGCGGAGACTGAAATTTCAGCCTCCGCTTTCTGTCATATCGAATCATTATTGTCCGCCAAATGTTAAAAACATACCCATAAAACTTAAATTAAGTTTAATTAATTTGTTTTTACTAAAAATTAGTCTTACCTTTGTGTCGGTAAACATAGGAAGTACTTATTTTTATAAAGCAACAACAATTAATAAGTGAATCATAGGTTAGAGATGCGGCGGCTCGTGAGAGTAGTCGCATTTAATTTTATATCATATCGTTCGCAGCTTATTACTTCCTCTGATGCCTGATATAATCATTATAAATCTTTATTGCGAAAATAATGACCGAACAGCTGCCGGTGATTATATTGGTAATCATTAGCGGATAATTTCGCCATAGCCAGCCGTTAATCACGAAAAATATAGAGCCGAGTCCCATCATCGAAAATGTCATTATGGAAATCCCATCGGTGTCACGGGTTCTTATGGTCATAATGGCTTGAGGAAGATAGCCGAGTATCATGCAGATGCTGGCAAGATAACCGATAATATCTGTAACACTTAGTCCCATACGCCTTTTATTTAGCATTAAAAAAGTCACCCACGGCTTATATTGCCGAGGGTGACCGAAAATCGTTAACTATTTTTTGAGTTATTAATCCTTAGCCTTATTATTCGGCATCTTCGAGAGTACAGATGCTCACGCGGTTCCAGGACTCTTCGCTGAACATTTCACCGATACCCTGACCTTCGGCTACGATACGTTTTGCCGAAATCTTATATCTCTTCATGAGGGCGTCTTTCACTGCGTCGGCACGTTTCTGTGCGAGTTTCACATTGAATTCGTAGTTACCGTCCTTTGAAGCGTAACCTTTGATGATTACCTTTGAACCGGGATGATTGTTGAGGTATGCTGCAATCATTTCGACGTTAGGCTGCTGGTCGGCAGTAATTGTAGATGAACCGATGCGGAAGAATACGTAGCGAACTGACTGAAGAGTATTGGAAACTTCCTTAACGACTTTCACGTCGGGTTTGCGGTTCTGGCATGCCTGAAGCTGGGCTGCGAGTTCGGCTGCGTTTGCTTCTGCTGCTGCTGTCATGACTGTTGCGTCTGCAACTGCGCCACGGAGAGCGTTGATTTCAGCATTGAGGGCATCGACTTCTGCCTGGTCGTAGGGACGGACACACTGGAAACCGTCGCCGAAGCGATATGCCACACCTGCCGTTATGTTAAATCTTGCAGAACGTTTTGCATATCCGGGAAGGCTCTGACCAAAATCACGACCGCTGAGGTTGAAAAGCATCGAAGGTTCGATATTTACTGAGAAGTGGTCGCTTGTGTTGAAACGGAAATTAAGACCTGCTTTTGTTCCGATATAATTGAAGTCATGACCGTTGGCTTTGTTGATAAAGTAATGTCCCCAGCCTGCGCCACCTTTAAGTTCGATGGTAAAAGGACGCACTTCACATTGATATCCACCGAAAAGATTGAAGAGGTCAAGTTTTCCGAAAAGACCTACATAAGAATCATCAAATGCGGTTGAACTGTGAGCGATGTTATTGAACGATGATGTGTTGATGCCGAAAAGAGATTCAACACCGACGCCGAAGCTCGGAGTTACCATCTTGTCAACTGTGATACCTACTGTCGGACGCATTGATTTGAAGAAAGCATGTCCGTAAGTCGGAGTGGTGACACCACCGTTAACACCTACTGAGAAATTGTTGAAAAAACTGGGTTGCTCGATTGCCTGAGCTGAAGCCGTCATGACACCAAGTGCGATGGCGGGAATGAGAAGCATTCTTTTCATATTCGTTTCTGTTAGTTAAAAAATTTCTTTTTAGTTAGAACTGCATTGATGGTTCTTATTATTTGAGCATACGCTGTTCCCTCGTTTGCTTTCCTATCTAACAACCCCTCCTCTAAAAAGGTTTAATCTCATCATAAAAAAATAAAAATTCCTCCGCTGCAGACAAGAAAGCCGGACACGGAGGAACTTATTATATTGTTAATGTGGTCTTACACTAACTTTGCGAGAGCGGCAGCGATGCGTTTCATTGCTTCGGCAATATTCTCGTCTGAGGTTGCATAGCTCAGACGGATATATCCCGGAGCACAGAAAGCATCACCGGCGACAGTCGCCACGTGACCTTCTTCAAGAAGATACATTGCCAGGTCAGAGGCATCAGTAATCTTACGACCGTTGAAACTCTTGCCGAAATAAGCACTAACCTCTGGGAAAAGATAAAATGCGCCTTTCGGCTCGTTGACTTTAAGCCCCGGTATCTCTCTGGCGAGACGCACCACGAGGTTGCGACGGCGTTCGAACGCCTTGCGCATCTCTTCGACACATTCCTGCGATCCGGTGTAGGCGGCTTCTGCTGCCTTCTGAGCTATTGACGATGCACCTGAGGTGTATTGACCCTGGAGTTTGGTGCATGCTTTTGCAATGGCAATCGGAGCTGCACAGTAACCGATGCGCCAGCCGGTCATCGCATATGCTTTCGACACGCCGTTGATAACGACCGTACGGTCTGCAATGGCAGGGAACGAGGCAAGCGATGTGAATGAACCGGTGTAATTGATATGTTCGTAGATTTCGTCAGCGAGAACAATGATGTCGGGGTATTCAGCGAGCACTTCGACGAGGGCTGCAAGCTCGTCGCGAGTGTAGACGGAGCCTGTCGGGTTAGAGGGAGAGCAGATCAGGAGCATTCGGGTGCGCGGAGTGATAGCGGCTCTGAGCTGTTCGGGAGTGATTTTGAAATCATTCTCAATGCCTGACGGAACAAGCACATTCTTTCCTTCGGCGAGCTTCACCATCTCTACATAGCTTACCCACGCGGGAGTCGGGATGATGACTTCGTCGCCGGGATTGACCGTAGCGAGTATAACGTTGCAAAGAGCCTGTTTCGCTCCGCCGGAGACTACAATCTGCTCAGGCTTGTAAGAAAGACCGTTTTCATTAGTGAGTTTGTCAGCGACGGCTTTACGAAGACTCATATAGCCGGGAACAGGCGAATAGAACGAAAAGTTATTGTCGATTGCCTGTTTGGCTGCTTCCTTGATATGGTCAGGAGTGTTGAAATCAGGTTCTCCGACAGATAGGTTAATAACATCAATTCCCTGAGCCTTCAGCTCGTTACTTTTCTGCGACATGGCAAGTGTCTGCGATGCCGCCAGATTATTGACACGGTTTGAAATGAAATCCATCTATAAATATGGTTTAATCTTATTATGTCACAAAATTACAAAGAAAAATCGAAAATAATCCCGGGCATGAGGAAATATTAATTTTACGCATTTTTAACAATTGGTCCTTATCTATCTGCCTATTTAGAATTAACTTTGCAGATAATTGAAAATCTACAACTTGAATACATCATTCCCTAACACAACCCGATTATGAAATTTATTTCAAATCTCTGCCGACCGCTTGCCGCAATATGCCTGCTTACGGTCATGCTGGCATCATCCTGTTCGAAAGAAGAATCCGTTGACCGCCGAGCCGAGCTTCTCGCACTCGTTCCAGATAACGCTTCAGTCGTCGCCCTCAATCCTTGCGCTATCCTGAAGTCGGCAGGCGCTGATGTCAACTCAAAGAAAATCAAACTGACCAAACAGCTCGAGCGTCTTTCCGAGATTGATAATGCGTTTGGAGTATATTTCAACCTTATCACCGGAGCCGACGGTGTCAACCGTCGCTCGACAGTTGCAGGCGGAACAAATGACGGTTATTTCTGGCTGATCGCCCTTGACAGTCCCAGCGCATTTATTTCATGGGCAAAGAAGAATGATTTCGAAGTAACAGCTGACGAAAAGCAGACAGTCTGTCTTTATGAGACCGAGGGAATGCCCTGCGCCGTCATCGTCGAAGGGAATATCGGTTGGATTGCCGCTACAGCTCCCACTGCAGAAGATGCAATAAAATATGTTGCAGACAATAAAGCCAACGCTGAAAACAACAGTTTCGCTCAGTGGAAAATCGACCGCATGTTGAAAAGTGATATCAACATGTTTATCGACGTGGCATCTTACACGGAAATGATTCAGAAACTTTACGAACAAATCGGAATGAACATGAATCTGCCTTCTTTCTACTCAGGTAAATGTGCATATGGGCTTTCAGACATCAATTTCGACGGTCCGACAGTTAAGATGACAGCCGAAACATTAGATAAAGACGGTAAGACAACTCCCATGTTTGAACCCGGCACCTATACGCTGATACCTTCAGAAATGCTTGCCCTCATCAAAAAACATCAGATAGCATTCGGTTTCTCTATACCTGATGCATGG
>CAMWNF010000067.1 GCA_947175535.1 uncultured Bacteroidales bacterium | reverse complement strand
TCTATTGTCTCAAGCCTCTGGAACATATGCGCGTTATTCATCAGGAAACTACGCATAGCAGTGAAAGCCCGCATTATCCGGATGTTGACCTCGATTGCGGTTTTAGAGCGCAGAACACTGCTTAACATGGCTACTCCATTTTCGGTAAAAGCATAGGGAAGATACTTAATATTGTGTCCTTGTTTCAAGATCGCATTTTGCGACCTTGAACTTGATACTGCGATTGGCAGCTTCAAGTTTTCAGCTTCATCTTTGGTAAGCCTAAACATGAAATCTTCAGGGAAGCGTTCAATATTACGTTTCACCTGTTCATTTAACCTACGGGTCTCCACTCCATATAATCGAGCCAAATCGCTGTCAATCATCACTTGTTGACCGCGAACGATATGAATAAAATTTTCAATGGGCATCAGACCCAAATTATTATCTTCGGAGACTGGAGACAAGTGCATGTTATCGGTTTCTTTCATCTGATTCTGATATTATTTTGCTAAATTAACAAAATAATTTTATTCTATGGCTATAACATACAGTAAATCAGCTGAAGTGAGTTTCATAATAAGATTGGGGTGAAAAGCAAAAAAATCAAGACCTTAGAGTAATTATCATCCTAAGGTCTTGATTAATATAGGAATTTTATCAATTAAATTATTTGAGTTTTGAGACGATTTCGCGTGTGTCGCGGGCGATCATCAGTTCTTCGTCGGTGGGGACTACGACGACCTTGACTTTTGAAGCGGGGGTTGAAATGACGGTCTCGGTGCCGCGGGTCTTGGCATTGAGTTCCTTGTCAATCTCTACGCCCATGAACGCGAGGGGAGCGCAAACGTTTTCACGTACGCCTGTCTGATTTTCTCCGACACCACCTGTGAAGACGATTATGTCAACGCCGCCCATTTCAGCCGCATAAGCACCGATATATTTGAGAATGCGCTGCTCATACATGTCGAGGGCGAGTGTAGCCATCTCGTCGCCAGCCTTGACAGCGGCTTCGATTTCGCGCATATCGCTCGAAATGCCGCTAACACCTGCAACGCCGCTCTCCTTGTTGATAATCTTTTGGAGTTCGTCGGGTGTAAGATGGTGTTTAGCCATAAGATAAGTAAGCGCGCCGGGATCAACGTCGCCGGAGCGGGTTCCCATCATCAGACCTTCAGTCGGAGTAAGACCCATCGATGTATCGACGCTCTTGCCATATTTAACAGCAGTGATAGAACCGCCGTTGCCGACATGGCAAGTAATGATTTTCTGCTCTTTGATGTCGACGCCGAGTATCTCGCACACGCGCTGCGACACATAGCGGTGGCTGGTGCCGTGGAAACCGTAGCGTCGAACGCCGTCTTCTTTATAGAAACGGTAAGGCAGAGCATACATATAAGACTTAGCGGGCATAGTCTGATGGAACGCCGTGTCAAATACGCCAACCTGCGGTTTTCCGGGCATGAGCGCATCAATAGCCTCGATGCCAATCATATTTGCGGGGTTGTGGAGAGGTGCGATATCGTAGCACTCTTTGATTTTCTCTTTGACAGCATCGTCAATCAGCACACTGCCACTAAATTTCTCGCCGCCATGGACCACGCGGTGACCGACTGCGTCTATCTCGTCGTAGGACTTGATGCAACCTTCGACGGGGTCGGTGAGCAGGCGTAGAATTGCTTCAATTGCTCCCTTGTGGTCTGTGTTGCCGAGTTCGATAATCGCCTTCGAGCCATCGGCTTTTTTGTATTTAAGAAAACCGTCGGACAACCCGATTTTCTCTACCCCCCCCTCGGCGAGAGTGGTTTCTGTCGTTGTGTCGATAAGTTTATATTTCACCGAGCTACTGCCCGAATTCAATACGAGTATTTTCATCTGTGTATTTATTTTTGCTGCTGTTTCAGACCGATAGCCTGATTGCAGGTGATTATGATTGTCTTATAGATATCTTCAGGGAAACATCCGCGCGAAAGGTCGTTGACAGGTGCGGCAAGTCCTTGCAGGACAGGACCTACAGCCTCGACACCGGCAAGACGCTGAACAAGTTTATATGCTATATTTCCCACCTCGAGCGACGGGAAGACCAGGACATTGGCGCGACCGCTTATCTGGCTGTTCGGAGCTTTGGTGTGAGCGACAGAAGGAACAAGAGCCGCATCAGCCTGAAGTTCGCCGTCGAGGATTAGCGAAGGTGCCATTTCGTGAGCGATGCGTGTCGCTTCGATGACTTTGTCGACACGTTCGTGTTTCGCAGAACCTTTGGTAGAGAACGAAAGTAGTGCCACACGGGGCTCGATGCCGGCTATGTCGCGAGCTGTCTGCGATGCAGAGATAGCAATCTGAGCGAGTTCGTCTGCTGTCGGGTCGGGAACAACCGCACAGTCGGCAAAGACAAGGACTCCGTCTGTACCGAATGGCAGACCCTCAGGCAGGAGCATTACAAAAGCTCCGGAAACCACACTTATACCGGGCTGAGTCTTTATAACCTGGAAAGCCGCACGGAGAACATTGCCTGTAGTGTTCATCGCGCCGGCAACCTGACCGTCGGCATCACCGGCTTTCACCATAAGACAGCCGAGATATAGCGGATTGGCGGTGGTGAGACGTGCTTCTTCCTCAGTTATGCCTTTACTCTTTCTAAGTTGATAAAACAGCGGTGCATATCTATCTATGACAGCTTCGTCAGCCGGATTGATAATAACGGCTTTTGATATGTTCGGCAGACTGAGTTCGGCTGCCATGCGCTTGATTTCAACAGGGTCGCCAATCAGAAAAATATCGGCGAGATCTTCGCCAAGGATTTTGTCGGCAGCCGTAAGCGTGCGCGGCTCTGTGCCCTCGGGCAGCACAATGCGTTGTTTGTGTTGTCGGGCATTTTTGGTTAACTTTTCAAAAAGTTGCATTGTGAGAGCTATGTTAGTTAAGGTTATGATTTTTCAATTACAAAGTTAGCAAATATTTCAGCGTTGCATGGCAGGTTTTAACAAAAAAACTTCATGACCTGTCAGAACACTATCGCCCTTGCGATTGTTTAATAATTGAATCTTGTTAAGACAAGACGATAAAATATAACATTCACCTCATTAAAAAGATTAGTAATCATGTCACACCACAACAATTCAACAAGAAGTAAAAATAAAGCATCTTTATGGGTCGCCATCGGCGCAATCATCCTGATTGTCCTTCTATTATTATGGCAGGGTGTAGCTCTGTTCTCAGGCGACACTGACGTATCGGGCGGCAACGGTTTCACCGAAGAATTTATCGCTCCGATGATGAATATGGTTTCAGGTATATTTTAATATAATGTTATGACTCCTCTCTATACAAGTGCCTGGGCGTGGGCATCATGGATTATCATAGGCATCGTCGCCGGCTTTATGGCCTCGTATTTCCTGCCGGGCAAACGAAATGTATTCCTTGATGTCATAATCGGACTTGTCGGCGGCATCATAGGCGGCTGGGGTTCAGCTCTCGCCATCGGCGACCACACCCCGCAGTCATTCGCCATCGCCGCACTCGTCGCACTATTTATTGCCGGAGCTGCATTATGGCTATACAATACACTGCTGACAAGAATGTCAAATAAAAAGTAAGTATAAATCCTATAATTAAATAACCCGCCGGAGTCGCAAGTGATTCCGGCGGGTTTTGCTGTTGTCAATATGTTGAAAATGTCAGCGCCCCATCAGTCCTTCAGCGACTGCACGGGTCAACTGATGGTCGTCGGCGTCCTCTTCTGTGCGCCAGTACATGCCTCCGCGCAGACCTTTCTCCTTTATGTAGTCACATTTGATTTTTAGCGACTGAGGATTTTCGTAACCGATAATGAGCGTGCCGAGACTGTCGACGATATAGGGCACACACGCCACCGAGTCCCATCTTTCTTCCATGCCTTCGCGTAGAGCGATGTCGCGGTAGTCAGTCCACGCCTTGAAATTCTTGCCATCGCCGCGTCCATAGAATGCCAAGCCAAGCACTATATCCTTATATTCAACGCCTTTGCTCAGACATGAGTCAAGAGCTTCGTCGACCGTGCACACCCCCGACAGGTCAGAACGGTGAAGAGAAGTGTGATGATACGGAGCCTGCCAACCCATGTCGTATGTCATAAGATTGATGTAGTCCAGATATTTCATCGCTTCTTTCAAATCAAAGCCATTGCCCCAGAAACCTGCTGCGGCGGTAACGAGTTTTTCATCACCAAGAGACTCGCGCACTTCTTTGAAAAGGGAGATGTATCCGTCGAGTTCTTCCTGCGTGTGAGGAAATTCCCAGTCAAAATCCAAACCGTCAAGACCATATTGGTCTGTCACGCGCTTGCAATCGGCAACAAAAGATGCCCGAAGGGAATCATTGCACACCATTTCAGTCCATCCTGTACTGCCGGCGCCTGCGCCACCAAACGAAAGCACAACCTTGAGCTCGGGGTTCTCTTCTTTAAGCTTGAGTATCTTCATGAGACGAGGAATATTGACAATTCTCAATCCGTCACCCGCTTCGTTAGGATAGGCTGCAAGATAGTTAATTCCTGTCACCATATCGGCTGGTGGCAGAGGTCCATCGCTCTCATGGGCATAGGCAATACACAAATATTCGGGTTGTTGAACAACGACCTCAGACGCCTTACGGCTACATGAAGCCACAGCGAGAACAGTAGCCGCACAAGCGACTGTAAATAATAGTTTTTTCATCTATAACAAGTCAGGCAAGTTCTATCATTCAATGTTTCTTAAATTGCGGGCAACCGTGCGGGCGAGTTGCATGCTGTCGAGGTCAAGTTCGGTGCGCCAATTCATAGCACCTCTGAATCCTTTTTCCTTAATATAGTCACACTTGATTTCTATCGAGCGGGGATTTTCATAACCGACCGTCAGCACACCGTTTGCATCTGCGATATACGGAACCATGCCTACAGAATCCCATTCTTCGGACAAATCATCGTAAGGTTTAGCCGATTCGGTATCGGTCCACTGAAGGTAATGCACGCCGTCGCCTCTGCCATAGAAACCAAGACCGAGCATCATCTTATCGTAAGGTACTCCGTGAGCGACATAATCCTGCACGACTTCATCGACCGAACGCCAGCCGGTGAACTTCGAACGATAAAGCGGAGTATGATGTGTGTCAGGTGTGCCGCTTAAATCATAAGCCATAACATTGACATAATCGAGAACGTCGAGGAAGGCGGGGACATTGTCGACGTCCATACCCGCCAGGTCACCGCCGGCTGCCAACGTCAGAAGTTTGTCATCACCGATAGCCTTGCGTACAGCTTTCAGCACAAGGGCAAAATTTTTATAATCATCGGGGGTGCCACCTTCTCCGCCGGGAAATTCCCAGTCAAAGTCAATGCCATCGATACCATATTCTTTAATGATACGCGCGCAGTCATCTGCGAGAGCCGCCCGTTTGAGTGAATCGGCAGCCATCTCAGAAAGACCGGACTTACAACTGCCGCCTATGCACAACAGCACTTTCAAATCAGGATTCTTTTCCTTTAGAGCTACAATCGAACGGAAACGAGGTTCGTGGTTGATTACAACACCATCGCGGGTGTCGTTGACATTGGCGAACGCATAGTTGATAGTAGTGACGAGTGATGGGTCGGGCATCCGGTCTCCCCCATCCCAGACATAAGTGACAATTTCATAAGATGGTTCAGCCTGTACGGTATTTTCAGACGATTTACAGGCACAGATGCAAGACACTGCAACAAAAGCAGCTGCGCCGTAGAGAAAAAGTTTTTTCATAATGTGAGAATGATGGTGATTATTCTTTCTGCAAATTTACGCAAAAGGGAATGTTAACACCAAATCGTATATAAAGAAAAAAGACTCATCACTGAGTCTTTTTTTAAGGTTTCCAATAGGTACAATTTCTAAGGTAAAAAAGATTGTTTTAGGTTTGCGGCACAAAGTTGAGGCTTTTCTGACGAGTTGCCAAATAAATTTATATGTTTTACGACATACTTTTTTGACATCTTTGCTACTTACAATCGGCCTTCATTCGCTAAAGAACTAATAATTAGAATATTCCCAGTCGCATTATATTCCATTAACAATCAATTTTGCAATCGTGAATTTGTGTTAAATTCTCCTTTCGCCCTTTCATATTGCTCCAGACGCAGTGATTTTCCATCGAAAACAGCATAAGTGAAGTTATATATCCAGTCTCCAAGTATTATCAGATGCGCACCGCAATCAAGCGTTTCATCGACAGCTACATGATGGTGTCCTATGACAATATAATCAGTGTCAGGATGAGTGGAAATATAATCACGCGCCCAGTTACCGACATTACTCTTTATCTCTCCATCATACACTGGAATATTTTCAGGATGATAATGTCTGCTTCCAGAACTCCACCGATAAGCGAATGCAACAGTCCAGCGCGGATGGATAGCAGCATAAAGTTTCTGGCAAACACGGCTACGGAAAAGAGAGCGGATGAATCTGAATGACGGTTTGAGTTTACCGAGTCCGTCGCCATGTGATATAAAAAAGTTTTTTCCGTCGATGGTCTCTTTTATAGAACCGTCGACTATTTTTATGCCGAGTTCGTTGCGGAGGTAATCGAACATCCATATGTCATGGTTACCTATCAGCCATGTAATTTCTACTCCTGAATCGGCAAGCGCGGCGAGCGCACCGAAAAAACGCACATGTCCGCGGGGGACGACCGTACTGTATTCAAACCAGTAATCCAACACGTCGCCGACAAGATAAAGACGCGCCGCATCAGCCGAAATTTTATTCAGGAATTCGGCGAGCATGCGCTCACGATCGTGAGGACGGTCGAGATAAGCGGCGCCGAGATGAAGGTCACTAATGAAATATGTCTTTGTGCGCCCGTTCATCAGATATTATAGAAAACCCAGCTCCAGTTTGGCTTCTTCCGACATCATGTCCTTGTCCCATTCAGGTTCGAAGACAAGATTGATGTTGACAGCCGTGACTCCTTCGATTGATTCGAGTTTTATGCGTGCATCCTCGATAAGAAAATCCGCCGCGGGACAGTTAGGCGCGGTCAGCGTCATATCGATATCCAGCACACCGTCGTCGTGAAGATCTATTTTATATATGAGTCCGAGGCTGTAGATATCGACCGGGATTTCCGGGTCGAAGACAGTGCGCAGCATCTCAACAGCGCGCTCCTCGATAGTATTTTTTTCTTCTTGTGTCATAATATCGCGAAGTTACAAAAAAAAGATGATATAGAACTGACAAAAACATTATTGGCTTTGTTTAAGAAAAAAATACTATATTTGTCACATAATTACGTTTCAACCAAAATTAAACCCAAATGAAGACAATCAAACACCTTCTTCTTGCCGCTGTAGCAGTCATCGCTTTCGCAGGTTCGGCTAACGCCCAGTTCAAATTCGGTCCGCGTGTCGGCATCAATGTCAATTCATTGCATTTCAATAAAGATGTAATTAGTTCAGATAACCGTACAGGTTTCAACGCAGGTGTTGAAGCTGAATTCACTGTACCCGTTATCGGCGTTGGGCTTGACGCTTCACTTATGTATGTGCGCCGTAATAATCAAATCAAAGATGACGATGGTGTCACCAATAAACACTGCGACTACTTTGAAATCCCGGTTAATGTAAAGTGGAAAATGAACATTCCCGTGATTGCTAAATTAGTTAAGCCATACATCTTCACAGGACCGAGCTTTGCATTCCTCACTTCTAAACGCGCTATCAATGAAGCTATCAAATACAAGAGTGTCGATACTTCTTGGAACTTCGGTCTCGGTCTTGAGTTTATCAGCCATCTCCAAATCAGTGCTTATTACGGTCTCGGGCTCAACAAGTCAATCATACCCATCCATGTCCCCGGTGTTAATGCAAAGGCTATTGACGGCAAGACTCATTGCTGGACTGTCACCGCAGCGTGGTTATTCTAAAAATATTTGAAAAACTTTGTAGTTAATCAAAGTATCATTAAATTTGTGGTGTGATATCACGTTCCGATATCACACCACTTTTTTATCAGCTCAATACGCCTCTGAATCACCACCTCGGAATGTTACGAGCTTGATTATACACATTGAGGACGTGCCTTAAGGCGCGGGCTTTCTCATAGTGTATTATGCTTGTGGTGAGCAAAGAGGCGTATGACGGAAGTCTGCGCTTTTGTTTTATATCAAAATGCGATTTTTATAAAAGTTTATTAACCTGGCAATATTGCAAAAAAACAAATAACACCACAAGCTTATGAAAAAATTTTTCTCTTTGCTGTTACTCTTAGCAACTATCTGTTTTAATTTTACAAGTTGTTCCGATGACTCTGATGAACCCGATTTAGGTATACGGGACAATATTATTGGAACATGGGTCGGAACAGAAGTAAAAAATGACGGAGAATGGATAGATATTACAAAGTATCCCTATGCTTCCAGACTGGGCTTTTCCGCGTCCTTCTACGATGATGGAACTTACTATGGAAAAGGTGCATTAGGAACAGGCAGTGGTACATACTCTATCAAAGGTAAAACAATAGAGACCTACGTTAATGGAAAGCTCTATCTTAAATATGAGGTAATTGATATGACATCCACAACAGCCCACCTCACCATTATTGATGGTAAATCATCAATGGAAGTTAAAGTTGTCAAAACAAAATAGTGCGACTTATATTATAACATGAAAAAGGATAGCTCGACGAGCTATCCTTTTTCATGTTATATAATGTGTAAATTTTATTTGTTCACTCTGAAGCGTTCGCTGCCTTCTTTGAAGTAAGCTACAATCTGACGGGCGGCGGCTATACCTGCATTGATATTTGCTTCGGCTGTCTGAGCACCCATTTTCTTCGGAGTGAAGAACACACGGTTGCCGAAACGCTCTGTCAGCTCAGCTGCTGAATCGGGTTTGACATCAGCGAAATATTTGAGGTCGGCGCGTTCGTCGAGAGCTTTTGCAAGACCTTCTTCATCGATGACTTCCTTACGGGCTGTGTTGATGACAACACCGCCTTTAGGCATAGACATCAGCAGGTCATAACCGATTGACTTGATTGTTTCGGGTGTAGCGGGGATGTTGACCGACACATATTTATTATTACGGTAAAGGTCAGCAACAGAATCGCAGACTTCAACACCGGCTTCGCGGATGACTTCTGCAGGGCAATAAGGGTCGACCGCCGAGACATTCATGCCGAAACCTTTGGCTATACGTGCCACGTTACGACCAACCTGACCGAACGCCTGAATGCCGAGAGTCTTGCCCATAAGTTCCGAACCCGATGTTCCATCATAGCTGTTGCGGGCTGCCATAACCATCATGCCGAGAGCAAGCTCCGCCACAGCGTTGGAGTTCTGACCAGGAGTGTTTTCGACAACCACGCCATGAGCCGTAGCGGCGGCAAGGTCGACATTGTCATAACCGGCACCGGCACGAACAACGATTTTCAGTTTTAGAGCGGCGGCGAAAACATCTTCACCGACTTTGTCACTTCTGATTATCAGTGCGTCTGCATCGGCGACAGCTTTCAGAAGTTCTTCACGCGAATTATATTTTTCGAGAAGGGCAAGCTCGAAACCGGCGTCTTCGACCACTTTGCGGATTCCGTCTACTGCAACGGCTGCAAATGGTTTTTCCGTAGCGACAAGTACTTTTGTCATGATATTATAGCTTTTAGCGGGTTGCTTCGAAATCTTTCATTGCTTCGACAAGCACGCGGACGCTTTCGATAGGAAGAGCGTTGTAGAGCGATGCGCGGAAACCACCGACCGAACGGTGACCCTTAATACCAACAATACCGCGAGCTGATGCAAATTCGATGAAATCTTTCTCGAGTTCCTTATATTCGGGAGTCATGACGAAGCATACGTTCATAATCGAACGGTCGGCTGTATCGGTAACTGTGCCTTCAAACATACGGCTGGAGTCGATGGCATCGTAAAGCAGATTTGCTTTTTCGAGGTCGCGACGTTCGAGTTCCTTGATACCGCCCATCATTTTATAATAACGGAGAGTCTGAAGTGCTGAGAAAATAGGCAGCACGGGAGGAGTGTTGAACATCGAACCTTTCTTGACGTGGGTGCGGTAGTCGAGCATTGTCGGAATGGGACGGTCGACATGACCGAGAGCGTCATCGCGAACAATAACCAGTGTCACACCTGCAGGAGCAAGATTTTTCTGTGCGCCGGCATAGATTGCGTCATATTTTGCGACATCGACGGGACGTGAGAAAATATCAGAACTCATGTCTGCAACAAGTTTGCATGGAGCTTCGGGGTCGAAGCGCATCTCCGTGCCGTAGATGGTGTTGTTGCTTGTAAAGTGGAAATAATCAGAGTCAGCCGGAATTACATAATCCTTTGGGATGAAAGTGTAGTTGGCATCCTTCGATGAGGCAACGACATCGACATCTCCGAAAAGGCGCGCTTCCTTGATAGCGTTGGATGCCCATGTGCCGGTATCGAGATATGATGCTTTCTTTTTCAAAAGGTTAAAAGGAAGCATGCAGAACTGCATCGAGGCACCTCCGCCAAGCCACAGAACGCTGTATCCCTCGGGAACTTCAAGCAACTCCTTGACAAGAGCAGTCGCCTCGTCGATTACAGCCTGAAACTCTTTGCTACGGTGCGATACTTCGAGAACCGACAGACCGGTATTGGCAAAATCAAGAATGGCATTGGCGGTATTCTTAATCGTATACTCGCTGAGTATCGACGGTCCCGCATAAAAATTATGTTTCTTCATAAAAACTGAAATAGGTTGTTCTTTACTGTTGGCAAAATTACGGAAATAATTCTGTATTGACAAATTTTTTCTCATAACAGGAACCATCTTGTAACAGACAACAGAAGGGTTAATCTATCATTTTTTTATCGAAAATAAAACGAAGTCCGACATTGCAGTTAATTGCTTTTTGATTATCTTTGCGGAAAATACATCAAACTCATTATCTACCGCATAATTATCACACAACATGGCAACAAAACCGTTCAAATATCAGGAGATGTTTCCGCTCGGTCCAGACAAGACAGAATACTATCACCTGACTTCTGACTATGTTAAAGTTGAAAACTGGGGCGGTCACGAATTTCTCGTAGTTGACCCCGAAGCACTCACAGTCTTGACCCGTCAGGCAACCCATGACAACGCCTTCATGCTCCGCCGCGAGCATAACGCGATGGTTGCAAAAATCCTCAGTGACCCGGAAGCGAGCCAAAACGACAAATTCGTGGCACTTACAATGCTACGCAACGCAGAAGTCGCTGCCAAAGGTCAGCTTCCTTTCTGCCAGGACACAGGCACAGCAATCTGCCACGCAGAAAAAGGTCAGCGAGTATTCACTGGCTGCAATGACGAAGAACGTATCTCAAAGGGTGTGTATCTGACTTACACAACCGACAATCTGCGTTACAGCCAGAACGCTCCACTCAATATGTATGACGAGGTCAACACCGGTTGTAATCTCCCGGCTCAGATTGACATCCATGCTACCGAAGGCGACGAATATCACTTCCTTTTCGTAGCCAAAGGCGGCGGTTCAGCCAACAAGACATATCTATATCAGGAAACCAAAGCTCTTATCAATCCCAAGACTCTCCTGCCATTCCTGGTAGAGAAAATGAAATCTCTCGGCACAGCAGCTTGTCCGCCCTACCACATCGCATTCGTCATCGGCGGCACATCTGCCGAAAAGAATCTTGAAACGGTCAAAAAAGCATCGGTAAAATATTACGACTCTCTGCCCACCAAAGGCAACGAACTCGGACACGCTATCCGCGACGTCGAACTCGAAGCCCAGCTCAAGAAAGCGGCTGAAGAGCTCGGTCTCGGCGCACAGTTCGGAGGAAAATATTTCGCTCACGACATCCGCGTCATCCGTCTGCCCCGTCACGGTGCATCATGCCCTGTCGGTATGGGTGTAAGTTGCTCAGCCGACCGTAACATCAAGGCGAAAATCAACCGCGAAGGTCTCTGGATTGAAAAACTCGACACCAACCCCGGCGAACTCATTCCCGAAGAATATCGCAAGCAGGGCGAAGGCGAAGTCGTTAAAATCGACCTCAACCGTCCGATGGCTGAAGTGCTTGCAGAACTTTCGAAATACCCCGTGTCGACCCGTCTGTCGCTCAACGGCACAATCATCGTAGGCCGTGACATCGCTCACGCCAAGATTAAAGAGCGTCTTGACCGAGGCGAAGAAATGCCCCAGTATCTCAAAGACCATCCCATCTACTATGCAGGTCCGGCAAAAACTCCCGCCGGCATGCCTTCCGGCTCTTTCGGTCCTACCACCGCAGGACGTATGGACAGCTATGTCGACCAGTTCCAGAGCGCAGGTGGTTCGATGATTATGATAGCCAAGGGTAACCGCTCTAAACAGGTGACCGATGCCTGCCAGAAGCACGGCGGCTTCTATCTCGGCTCTATCGGCGGTCCCGCAGCCGTTCTTGCTCAGAACTCAATCAAGAAAGTCGAACTCCTCGAATATCCCGAACTCGGCATGGAAGCCATCTGGAAAATCGAGGTCGAAGACTTCCCCGCATTCATCCTCGTTGATAATAAGGGCAACGACTTCTTCACAGAGATTTCAGAAAAATGTAAATCTTGTGGCCTGAACAAATAGTCGATTAAACCATTCTTACAAAAAGGTCTCTAAGATTTATATAAAGAGTCTTGGAGACCTTTTTTATTATCGAAAAGTTCCGCATTATGAAAAAAATCGCCGTACTACTTTTATCACTTCTGACGTTTATGACCCTCAAAGCCGCAGACCCAGATTTCGCATATCCTAAAACTACGCTCGACAACGCTATCCGTAATTATGAAGCTGCCATAAAAACGCCTTCACGTTCGGGCATCGCCATGATTAAAAGCCTATTGGAAATCACCGGCGCGACAGCAGCCATCGACCGCGACAGCCTCGTGTGCGTCGTCCCACGCATCGACAGTGCAATAGCCGCATTCCCCGACGGGTCTGACAAAGCATTAATGCTCACGATTAAAGCAGAAGTGCTGAACGCGATTTATAGCGGAAACCGCTGGACTTATGATCGAGTCCAAACTCCTCTCGACCCTCTCCCTGCCGACATAACTGAATGGAACGGCCTACAATTCATCAACCAAATTAAAGCCGACCTCTCGACCGCGCTCGACATGGCCGACAAAGACGTCGCACTGCGCACCTACGTTGATGGTAACGTCATCAAAGCTGATGGGCTTGCCCTATCCTACTTTCCAACAGTCAAGTCATTCATCGCGCTGAAAGCTACTAATGTCTACACAAATCTCGGTCACCGTAACTATAACGAAGCTATTTTCAGGCAGATGATTGATGAAAGCAAACCCCAATCTCCTGCATGGTTCTATTGGAACGGCTGTTTGGGAGAGGCCGGTCATATTTCTTCGACAGACTTGGAAAAACTTTTCCTTGACAATAAAGACCGCGAAGACGCAGGCTATATCCTTAATATAATAGCTACAGCTACTCCCAATTATGACAACGCGCCAAAAT
>CAMWNF010000066.1 GCA_947175535.1 uncultured Bacteroidales bacterium | reverse complement strand
CCGAAGATTACACACAAAGTCCGTTTGCCGACTTCACGGTCATCATCCATGTCACGATAATTATTGACAATCAGAACGTTTGCACCCAACAGACCGACAGACAGCGATGCTAATGCTACCTGCCATGTCCATGCTCCACACATCAGATAATAAGTCATATTGACCGGAATGATACCGAAGAAAAAGACAACGGCTATTTCTCCCAGACCATGATGGGAAAGCGGGTAGGGACCGGTGCTGTAAGCAAGCACACCGACTGCAATCAGCAGTCCGACAGCAATCAACCACCATCCGCCCCAGTAAATCAGTGCGCAGCCTATCGCACAGGCAACCCCGAGTACACCGAAAGTGGCATATTTCATCGCATCAGGACTGATATCGCCCTCTGTAACGCCTCGTCGTGGACCTACGCGTCCGGCTTTATCGAGTCCGCTTTTATAATCGTAGTATTCATTGGCAAAGTTGGATGCAATCTGTGCGAGTACAGCGAATGCCAGGCATAACACTCCGGGCAACCATTCCACCGTCGTGGACATTGCCGCATAGGCAAACGCACATAACACACCCGACACAGAGACCGGGAGCGTGCGCAACCGCACAGCTTCTATCCATACTTTTACCTTACCCACAGCAATAGTCAGCAAAAACCGCCGAGAAACGCAAATTCCTCTGCGACACTTTTCAACCGATTTACCATTCTACGCAGCGACTGCTCACTGACATTGATACCCGAAACACGGTTATCGACGTAGATTTCCACCTTCATGTCATTACCCAGCGGAGATTCACCGTCTTTAGCCTCTGCATCTCTGACAATGCTTTCTGCGAGTGCGCCGAATTCTTCTTTCGGTGCGGGTAGTTCGCCGTCTTCTATCGTATCGTCAGTGGCAAAACGATAATAAATACGCTCAGGAGTCAGCGCGACATCAGCTCTCGCCGCATCTGTGACACGCATCATTATCGTGAGCCGACCGCAGTCTTTCACGTCTTTCATTTGCGGGGAAGAACGTTCACTTTTAGTTTCTCATAAGCCCGTTCTGCTTTATCGCGGGCAGCTTCGACTGTCTCGTCGGTAGCAAGGATTACTGCCATGCGACGATGACCTTTGACTTCGGGCTTGCCGAAAATTCGCATTTGAACGCCCGGTTCGGCAAGCACGTTCTCGAGATTATCGAATTCGAGCTGGTCTGTATCTCCCTCAACAACAACAGCTCTTGAAGCCGACGGTCCGTAGAAGCGGATAGCGGGAACGGGCAGCCCGAGCAAAGCGCGTGCATGGAGAGCGAACTCACTCATATCTTGTGAAATCATGGTCACCATGCCCGTGTCGTGAGGACGCGGCGAAACCTCGCTGAATATGACTTCATCGTCCTTGATGAAAAGTTCGACTCCGAAAATGCCATATCCGCCAAGAGCATCCGTAACCTTTTTAGCTATCTCCTGTGCGCTCTTGAGCGCTTTCTGACTCATCGGCTGGGGTTGCCATGAATAGCGGTAATCACCGTCAATCTGAATGTGACCAATCGGCTCGCAGAACACCGTTCCCGAAGCATTGCGGACTGTCAGGAGCGTTATTTCGTAATCAAATTTGATAAAACCTTCGACAATAACTCGTCCAGCACCCGCACGTCCGCCTTCCTGTGCGATATGCCAGCTGCGTTCAATATCCTCGGGTTTCTTTATAACTGACTGACCGTGACCCGAAGAACTCATGATAGGCTTCACCACGCAGGGGATGCCGATTTCTTCGACAGCCTTCTTGAATTCTTCATAATCTGAAGCAAAGCGATAGGGCGAAGTCTTTACACCAAGTTCTTCCGCTGCAAGACGACGGATGCCCTCGCGGTTCATAGTGAGCCATGCGGCGCGCGCTGTCGGCGTAACGTTATAACCTTCTTTTTCAAGTTCAAGAAGGGTTGGAGTAGCGATAGCTTCTATTTCCGGAATAATGTGGTCGGGTTTTTCGAGTTCGACAACTCGACGAAGTTCCTCTCCGTCAAGCATATTAAACACATACGACCTGTGAGCTGCCTGCATAGCGGGCGCATTGGGGTATTTGTCGCAAGCCACAACTTCAACGCCGTAGCGCTGCAGTTCCATAGCCACTTCTTTGCCTAATTCGCCGCTGCCGAGAAGCAGGGCCTTGCGACCTACGGGGGTCATTACTGAGCCGATTTTTGCCATAATTTCAAGTATAAGATAATGTATGGCAAAATTACAAAAAATTATCGTAGTAACGGGTCTATGACTGTCACAAACTATGTGACTATTCTGTTACGCGACAGTCAAAGCATCCTTAACCACAACTGCATTATTCCGGTCGCGGTCATGCGACGAATAGAGCAGGGTGACAGTATTGTGGCTCCCGATAATTTCACGGAGTTCCGTAAACGACGGATTATCTGCCAGTTCGGCAATATATTTTTGCTTGAAGCCGTCCCATCGGTTATCCGGGTCAGCATGAAACCATTCCCTCAGTTCTGTAGATGGTGCTATGTTTTTATCCCACAAATCATAATGGAATGTTTCGTGTGATAATCCTCTCGGCCATAGCCGGTCAATATATATACGGTAACCGTCAGTCGGCTCGGCAGGGTCATAAGCCCTTTTTAGTTGTAGATGAGTCATAACTTCTATGTTTTTATGTTATAACGCACGTGACTCCCGATAGTTTAGGATATAATAATAAGCGCCATCTGCCGGAGTCGACAGATGGCGCGATATTTTTTACGAATCTATGATTAGCGGGCAAGTATCAGGGCACTTGTCGGAGCAACCGTCATTTTGCCTCCTTTGGCTTTGCCAAGACCGTCGGCTTTGATCTTGCCATCGTCAGCGATTACGGTCCAGTTTCCTTTAGGCACTTTGACCTCCATAGCCTTAGGATTACCGTTGAATATTACTTTAATCTCTTTCCAGCTGTCACCGTTGGCATGGTCACGCAAGGTATAAGAAATCACATTCTCGTCTGTATTTTTGTCAAAAACAAGATGTTTGGCAATCTGTTCGGCACTTGTCATACGGAACGCCGGATGCTCTTTGCGCAATTTGATAAGTTCACGATAGAAGTTGAACTGCTCTGCATTATCGTGTTTGAGTGACCAATCGATGGCATTTATCGAGTCAGGCGATTTATAAGAGTTATGCACGCCTTTCTTATCGCGGAACACTTCTTCACCTGCAAACATGAACGGAGTGCCTTGCGAAGTGAAAACTATCGTCTGAGCCAGTCTCGCCGCGCGCTGACGCTCTGCCTCAGTCGAACCCGGCATAGATTTAGCCAGTTTGTCTGTCAGAGTCAGGTCGTCATGGCATGACACATAGTTTATAATCTGAGTGGGCGACGATGCATAAGGAAACTTCGAATTATTACCTTTCGAATAATCGACCTGCGGATGGGCTGTCGATGCAACAATGCCGATTTTAACTGTCTCCTCATTGCCGGGCTTACCGGTCGCAAAACCTCTGTCTGCCGCATCGCTGTAATGTCCTTTCACCGCATCACGGATATCGTCGGAGAACACTGCTATACCATCCATTTTCGCAACATTTTCTTTGAGTGCACGACGTTCGACGGGGAGGGGTGAATCGCCCGCTGTCCAGCCTTCGCCATATACAAAAATCGATGGATTGATTTTCTTGAGTTCTTCTGCAACACGATTCATTGTCTCGGTATCATGTATAGCCATGAGGTCGAAGCGGAAACCGTCGATATGATATTCATCTGCCCAATATTTCACTGAATTGACAATGAAGTCTGACATCTGTTGGCGTTCGGATGCTGTTTCGTTTCCACAACCCGAAGCATCACTGTAGCTGCCGTCCGGACGGTGGCGGTAATAATATCCGGGAGCGGTCAGCGAAAAATTGCTGCCATCGTTATCGGCGGTGTGGTTATAGACGACATCCATTACAACACCGATTCCCGCGTCATGGAGCGCCTTTATCATCTCTTTCATTTCACGGATACGGACATCCGGAGCCGATGGATTTGTCGAATAAGAACCCTCAGGTGCATTATAATTATAAGGGTCATAGCCCCAATTATACTGATTGGCGGGCAGATTTGCTTCGTCGACCGAATTATAGTCATATGAGGGGAGTATATGCACATGAGTCACCCCAAGTTCTTTCAGATGGTCTATGCCCGTCGACTCACCTGTAAGATTATGTGTACCTTGCTCGGTGAGGGCTAAGAATTTACCTTTATTGACAATGCCCGACGAGGGGTCGACACTGAAATCGCGATGGTGCATCTCATATATCACGGCATCGGTGATGTTTTCTATTGCCGGTCCTCTATCTTCAGCCCAACCTTCGGGATTTGTAGAGGAGAAATCGATGATAGCAGCGCGGTGACCGTTGGTTCCTACCGCCTTTGCCCACACACCGGGAGTTTCGTCGAGCCATTTCCCGTTATGTTTGACTCTGAATGTGTAGAATTTACCGTAGTAATTGCCGGGTAGCGAAGCTGACCACGTTCCGTCGGTCGAACGCTTCATCTCAACTGTTTCAATAGCCGCGCTGTTTCGGTCAGTGGGATAGATAGACAGTTTTACAGCCTCGGCTTCAGGCGACCATAGTCTGAAATTAGCTCGTTGGGCATTGGCGTCGAGTTCGAGGTCTGAGCCTGAATAGGTCGGAAACGAGTCAAATCGGCTGTCATTGTTTTCAGCAATAGCCGACCAGGAGCCGAGCATCGATACAACGCACATCGCAGTAAGTGTTTTAATGCAGTTGGAGTTCATTAATAATAATACTTGTGGTTAAGGTTAGAGTATCTCGCCGTTCATCATACAGGCGGCGGAAACTTCAAATCAGTTATGTATAAATCTCTACTTTTATAAATCAAAAAAATGGCGCAATTATTTAATAATTACGCGTTTTGCAGTTTTATCGACTTTGACGATATAGTAGCCGCGGGGCAAATCGACAAGCGTTCTGCCAAGCTCGACAGTCTCACTCTTGACTATCTGACCCGTAAGTGCATAGACCGTCAACTGATGGCTCGAATCATCGCTGATTTCTATCTCTACTTGCTGTCCGACCACGTTGATGGTCGGCTCGATAGCGGCATCAACCGCAATCTCGATATCATCGCCTGCAGGCGACGCCGAGACGCGTTGCTGTCCGAAAGCGAAACAAGCCATAAGCGCAACTGCTGATAATATGAGTCTATAATTTTTCATGCTTATACAAAGTTAGCAAATAAGCCCGACTTTTGCAACCTCCATCACGATTTTTCTGATTATTTCACAGACAAAAATTCAGAATAACCTCACCTGATAATTATTTTTTTTAATTTTTTATTTGCATATCAAAATTTATTTTGTAATTTTGCAACATCATTAATCAATCAAACACACTAAATTTATGAAAGGCAAACTAATTACTTCTTTTGACCATCTCAATGAAAATAAGAACTGCGTTTATCTCTTTGAAAGAATCTGGATGGAAAACACTACATTATTACTTCAAGGAACTCATAAGGCAGACAAAACATCAACCGCAGTAGACATAGCCTTAAAAGTGGCGTCGACGGGTAGGGAAGTCGTTTATGTCGACACTCAGCATTGCCTCCGCGACCATGCTCCAAGACTTGCAACAAGGCAGAACATCTTTGTATTCAAACCTCAATTTGATGGACCCGAAGACACGATGGATTATGCCGATATGGTTATCTCGTCGATTGAAGAGATAATCACGCACACCGGTATGAAAGTGTTTATTGTCGATTCTATCACTCGCATTGCCGGACTTTCGTTCGGGCGTAATGCATCGGTGTCTTATATCATGAAACGTCTGGTGACGTTGCAGATGCGCTATGGTGTGTCATTGCTTGTCATCGCCCATAATTCAACCAAAGCGACCGAACGAACGATTGCTTGTCTCGCTGACAGCTGCATGGAAATAGCCGAACCCCAACCGTCGGAACCCTCTTTTGAAGAAGTGCCTGAACCGCTCTTTGTAACCGAACCTCAACAAACCGCAACGCCATTGTCGCGTAAGCAAAGACGCGCGCGGAAGCGGCTGGTAGCGCGCGCTACGCCTGACCCGGTAATAAAAGCGCGCTGATATCAGTTCAGTTTTTTGAAAAAGCTCTTTGCTGGACGGATTAAATTCTATAATTTTGTCCTTGCTATGAGCTACGATAAAAATATCAAGCCCTGTCCTCGTGAGATATTCTCTGAATATCTCGCCAAGCATCATAAGCGCCGCACTCCGGAACGTTTTGCCATTCTCGACAGTGCGATGGGTACGCCCGACCATTTCACAATCGAAAGCTTTCACGACGCTCTCGAAGCGGAAGGTTTTCACGTGTCACTGGCAACAATTTACAGTACCCTCGAACTGCTCGTCGATTGCGGACTGGTGCGTCGTCACCGCTTCGGCTCAGACAGCGCGAGATATGAACGCACGACCGGTTCGGCGAGTCATCACCATCTGGTCTGCACCCGTTGTGGCAAAGTAAAGGAAGTCAAGGATGCGTCACTCGGCGATGCAATTTCGTCAATCCGCTATCCCGGCTTCGCGGCGAGCTACTTTTCGCTGAATATCTACGGTTTGTGTCGTGCGTGTCAGAAACGCGAGCGCAAAGCCTCGGCGGAAAAAGCAAAAAAGAATAATCAAACATTATCAAACATACGAAATCGAAAAAAATGAAAGTCGATGTTCTCTTAGGGCTCCAATGGGGCGATGAAGGAAAAGGCAAAGTAGTTGATGTTCTTACTCCGCGTTACGACATTGTAGCGCGTTTTCAGGGTGGTCCAAACGCAGGTCACACCCTTGAATTCGAAGGTAAGAAATATGTGCTCCGTTCCATTCCATCAGGTATCTTCCAGAGCGGGCAGACAAATATAATTGGCAATGGCGTTGTACTCGACCCGGTTCTCTTCACCGAAGAGGCTAAGGCGCTCGAAGCATCGGGCAACAAACTGACCGACGTACTCAAGATATCGAAAAAAGCTCATCTTATCATGCCCACTCACCGTCTGCTCGACGCAGCTAATGAAAGCGCGAAGGGCAAAGGAAAAATCGGCACGACAGGCAAGGGTATCGGTCCGACTTACACCGATAAGATTTCAAGAAACGGTCTGAGAGTAGGGGATATCCTTCTTCCTGACTTTGCAGAACGCTATGCCGCAGCACGCGACCGCCATGTGGCACAACTCGAGTCCATGGGCGAAAAGGTCGACGCTGAGGCTCTTGCCGCGGCTGAAGCAAAGTGGATGGAAGCTCTCGACTATATGCGCACTTATGACCTAATCGACAGCGAACACTTCGTCAATAAGGCTCTCGCTGAAGGCAAAAGCGTACTTTGTGAAGGTGCTCAGGGCACAATGCTCGACGTTGACTTCGGCTCATATCCATTTGTTACGTCAAGCAACACCGTCTGTGCGGGTGCGTGCACCGGTCTCGGCATCGCTCCACGCAGCGTAGGTGAGGTTTTCGGCATTTTCAAAGCATACTGCACTCGTGTCGGCAGCGGACCGTTCCCGACAGAACTGTTCGACGAGACAGGCAAGACAATCCGCGACCTTGGTCACGAATACGGTGCCGTAACAGGTCGCGAACGTCGTTGCGGCTGGATTGACCTCGTAGCTCTTCGTTACGCTATAATGATTAATGGTGTAACTCAGTTGATTATGATGAAGAGCGACGTTCTCGACGGCTTTGACGAGATAAAGGCATGCGTAGCATATGAAATCAACGGTGTGGAGACTCGTGATTTTCCCTATTCTATAGAAGAGGAAACCGTCAAACCGGTCTATGTTACTTTGCCGGGATGGAAAACCGATATGACGAAGATGAAGAGCGAAGACGAGTTCCCCGCTGCATTCAAAGATTATATCGCATTCCTCGAACGCGAACTCGCCACTCCGATAACTATTGTTTCGATAGGACCTGACCGCACTCAGACCATCGAACGTAAGAAATAAATTGACCAAAATATCAGTATTATATGGCTAAAGTTAAACCGTTCAAAGGATTGCGTCCGCCACGCGAAATGGTGACCGATGTCGTTTCACGTCCCTATGACGTACTTAACAGTGCTGAAGCTCGTTCTGAGGCTGAAGGCAACCCTAAATCGTTATATCATATAATCAAACCGGAAATTGACTTCTCGCCCGAGACTGACGAGCATGCCCCCGAAGTCTATGACAAGGCGGTTGAGAATTTCGCCATGTTCCAGAATAACGGCTGGCTCGTTCAGGACAACAAAGAGCATTACTATATATATGCTCAGACTATGGACGGTCGCACTCAGTATGGTATCGTGGTCGCCGCTAACGTTGACGACTACATGGAAGGTCGTATCAAGAAACATGAACTTACGCGTCGCGACAAGGAGGAGGACCGTATGAAACACGTCCGTGTCAACAACGCCAATGTCGAGCCGGTGTTCTTTGCTTTTCCCGACAATGAAGTCCTTGAGGAAGTAATCCGCAAGGTCACAGCTGGCACTCCCGAATATGATTTTGTTGCACCGGATGGCTTCGGTCATCATTTTTGGGTGATTGACGATGATGCGACCATTAAGACCATTACAGACGAGTTTGCAAAAATTCCCGCGTTATACATAGCTGACGGACATCACCGCACTGCAGCCGCAGCTCTTGTCGGAAACGAGAAAGCACGTCAGAATCCGGCTCATCACGGCGAAGAGGAATATAACTATTTCCTTGCCGTAGCTTTCCCCGCCTCTCACTTGAGGATTATCGACTATAACCGTGTGGTTAAAGACCTTAACGGCATGTCTCCCGCCGAATTTCTCGAACACCTCGAACGTAATTTCGTAGTTATAGACAAAGGGACAGTCCCTTATCGTCCTGAAACCCTCCACAACTTTTCGCTTTATCTTGAAGGTAGATGGTATTCACTTACCGCTCGTCCGGGAACATACAATGACGATGACCCTATCGGTGTGCTCGACGTTACCATCTCTTCTGATTTAATCTTGCGCGATTTGCTTGGCATCACTGACCTTCGAAGCGACAAGCGTGTTGATTTCATTGGCGGTATACGCGGTCTTGAAGAACTCAGCCGCAGGGTTGATTCCGGCGAAATGGCAGCTGCTCTTGCTCTTTATCCTGTTTCTATGGACCAGCTCATTAACATCGCGGACACCGGCAATATCATGCCTCCTAAGACGACATGGTTTGAACCTAAATTGCGCTCAGGTCTCGTCATCCACAAACTTGACTGACACTTCTTGATTTTTTAACTTTTTTAATACGGCGAATTACAAAAATTACATACCTTTGCCATTACTTAGACAACCAAAAATTCATCTATACCTGTCTCAGACACTTAAAACTTTTTGACTATGGATATTAATAATATCATGGCAAACCTGGAAGCTAAGCATCCGGGTGAAAAAGAATACCTTCAGGCTGTGAAGGAAGTTCTTCTTTCAGTTCAAGACGTTTATAACCAGCATCCTGAATTCGAACGCAACAAAATCATCGAACGCATGGTCGAACCTGACCGTATCGTAACGTTCCGTGTAACATGGATTGATGACAAGGGCGAGGTACAGAACAACCTCGGTTATCGTGTTCAGTTCAACAACGCTATCGGTCCGTACAAAGGCGGTATCCGTTTCCACGCTTCTGTCAACCTCTCAATCCTCAAGTTCCTCGGATTCGAACAGACATTCAAAAACGCCCTCACGACTCTTCCCATGGGTGGAGCGAAAGGCGGTAGCGATTTCTCACCCCGCGGCAAGAGTGACCGCGAAATCATGCGTTTCTGTCAGGCTTTCATGCTCGGTCTTTGGAAAAATCTCGGTCCCGACCGTGACGTTCCCGCAGGCGATATAGGCGTGGGCGGTCGTGAAGTAGGCTATATGTACGGCATGTACAAACGCCTTGTCAACAAACACGACGGCACATTCACAGGCAAAGGTCTGTCATTCGGCGGTAGCCGCATCCGTCCCGAAGCTACCGGTTTCGGTGCTCTCTACTTTGTTCAGAGCGTACTTGCAACCAAAGGTCAGGACATCAAAGGCAAAACTATCGCAATCTCCGGTTTCGGTAACGTTGCATGGGGCGCAGCCCTCAAAGCTACTGAACTTGGTGCTAAAGTAGTTACCATCTCCGGCCCCGACGGATATATATATGACCCCGCAGGACTCGATGCTGAAAAAATCGACTATATGCTCGAACTCCGCGCAAGCGGCAACGATGTCGTTGCTCCTTACGCCGACAAGTTCAAAGGCTGCACATTCTATCCCGGTCGTAAACCTTGGGAACAGAAAGTCGACATCGCGCTTCCGTGTGCTACTCAGAACGAACTCGACGGCAACGATGCCCGTCAGCTTGTTGACAACGGCGTGATGCTCGTCGCTGAAGTTTCAAATATGGGTTGTACTCCCGAAGCTATCGACGTCATTATTGAAAGCCGTGTGACTTACGCTCCCGGTAAAGCAGTCAATGCAGGTGGTGTGGCAACATCAGGTCTCGAAATGAGCCAGAACGCAATGCACCTCCAGTGGAGCGCTGAAGAAGTAGATGAAAAACTCCATACAATCATGCGTGACATCCATCAGCAATGCGTAGATTACGGCACAGAACCCGATGGTTATATCAACTACATGAAAGGCGCTAACATCGCCGGCTTCATGAAAGTTGCCGACGCCATGATGGGCGAAGGCGTCTGCTAACAACTGATTCTTCTCAAAATAACAATAGGCTGCCCCGTAATGAGGCAGCCTATTGTTATTTTATGTCGTCAAATACTCACATATAACTATTTTGACTCGTCTTCGTCGTCTTTGAACAGTTGCTCTGCCTCGTCGAGGTGGAAATAGTGGGAGAGTAGGGCGATAAACGATGATATTTTATTGATAGCGTCCATGGTCTCGGCACTGACCTCCCGTTTCTGCAACCGGAGCATCAGCATGCCGTAAAGGGCATTAAAACAGGTTTCGATTTCGCCTTTGCGGTCTTCTCCTGCTTTGCCCCTGAGTTCGACTATATAGGGGAGAGCTTCATAAAATTTCTTGGTGTACTCTGGAAAACGCGGGTCTTTCAAGAGTGCGCTGTGCAGCTCCACCAATTGAATCAGCACATTCTTGTTCAACTGCAGATGTCCGCTTTTTGCGACATCTTCGCGTCGCATCATGTCAATCAATGATTCATACCATTCCGCGAGCTGGCGTTTCTGATTTTCGTCGAGCTGAGCCTGCGGGTCGATTATCGTTTCCTTAATCTTATCGATATCAAGACCGTTTGCCCTGATAATATCCTCAATCTGCCACATATAGAGCAGATATTCAGCTATATTCTCTTTTCTTTTTGATGATGCTATATACATAGTAGTTATAATTTGCTTACAAAAATATTAATTATCCTTTTAATACAAAACACCTCATCTGAAACGATTGTTCCCCGGGCTTGAGCGTCAGGTATATTTTTTTGTTTTATAAAGCTGTCTTAATAAATGAGATGCGATTTTATGGCTCAGATTTATTTTGCAGAACAAACTTGTTGTATTAAATTTGCGTTATATAAGCAAAGGACAAGAGGTCCGCAAAGAAATTTCCACATCAAAGTAGATTGGGAAACTCTTCAAATTTTTATGAAATACCGAGACAAGCTTAGTCGGCCAATGGCGGGCCCCATACTCTCTTCGGAGAGTAGCTTTAATGCCAGGCGGATTACAAAGGACGACGAGCACTCAAATCCTGTCATATCGGAGTTTCATCGCATCCTTTGGTGTGGGCCTTATAAAGCCGGATAGAATTAATTTATGATTCCGTCCGGCTTTTCTTTTTTCGTTACATAAAAAAACGTAATTTTGTCTGGACAATAATCAGATTTAGAATGAGAATATTAGTTACAGGGGCTGACGGTCAGCTGGGACAATGTATTCGTGACGCTGCAAACGGTAGTATCGACGAATATATCTTCACCGATGTCGATGATATCGATATCACAGACCGCGAAGCCGTGAAACTATGCCTGCAAGTCAATAATTTCGATATAGTGATTAATTGTGCAGCTTTTACTGACGTAGAACGTGCGGAAACACAAGAAGATATCGCGCTGCGAATTAATGGTGAAGCTGTCAGAAATCTTGCCGATGCTGCAAAAGAATTCGGCGTCACTTTAATACACATATCGACTGATTATGTCTTTCGTGGAGATGCCAACCGGCCTATTAATGAAGAAGCTCTGACGGCACCGTGCGGAGCATATGGACGAACCAAACTCGCAGGCGAACGCTACATCGCAGAAAGCGGCTGTAAGGCTCTGATATTGCGCACGGCTTGGCTGTATTCGGAATACGGTCGCAACTTCGTCAAGACAATGTTCGCCCTTACTCGCGACCGTGAAAACCTTAAAGTTGTTGTCGACCAGATTGGTTCTCCGACTTATGCCCGTGACTTGGCAAAAGCCATTGTCAATATCGTGGAAAAACGCCTGTATGAGGGCAAGGAAGGGGTGTATCATTTCTCGGATTTGGGTGTTTGCTCGTGGTTTGATCTCGCTGCGATGACAGCACGGCTATCCGGACATGACGACTGCAACATCTCTCCATGCCATTCATCAGCATACCCGTCAAAAGTTGAGCGACCGGCATATTCCGTCCTCGATAAGACAAAATTCATGTCGACCTTCGGATTCGAAATCCCATATTGGGTTGACTCGCTTTCTGAATGTATAAAACGATTAAGAGAAGCTGAGAATGACTGAATTTAAGCGAAATATCATTATTACAGGCGGTGCGGGCTTTATAGGGAGCCATGTGGTCAGACGTCTTGTCAATAACTATCCTGATTACAGAATTATTAATCTTGATAAATTGACCTACGCCGGCAATCTCGCTAATCTAAGCGATGTCGAGAACAAAGCGAACTATTGCTTCGAACGGGTTGATATTGTTGATTTTAATGCAGTCACGGACATTTTTAAGAAATACAACATAGACGGTGTCATCCATTTGGCGGCGGAAAGTCATGTCGACCGTTCGATAAAAGACCCGTTTACATTCGCCCGCACTAACGTAATAGGAACACTTTCGCTTCTCGAAGCGGCTCGTCAGTTATGGTCTAAGTCGCATAAAGGCTTTGACGGGAAACTGTTCTATCATATCTCCACTGACGAGGTTTACGGAGCCTTGGAACTCGATCGTCCGAACGGTTCAGCACCTTATGGCTCAGAGCTTTTCACCGAAACGACCCGATACAATCCCCATTCGCCGTATTCGGCTTCGAAGGCATCTTCAGACCATTTCGTGAGGGCTTATCATGACACCTACGGTATGCCAGTAGTCATTACGAATTGCTCTAACAATTACGGACCTAATCAATTTCCCGAAAAGCTTATACCTCTGTTTATCAACAATATCCGACACAACAAGCCTCTTCCGGTCTACGGACGTGGTGAAAATGTACGCGATTGGTTATATGTCGAGGATCATGCACGCGCCATTGATTTGATTTTCCATAAAGGCAGAGTAGGCGACACATATAATATAGGTGGTTTCAACGAATGGAAAAATATCGACCTTATCC
>CAMWNF010000065.1 GCA_947175535.1 uncultured Bacteroidales bacterium | reverse complement strand
CCAACCGTCCTGTCTCGTTCCGCGCCTACCGCACCGAAGGCAACTTCTTCAACCGCCCGCGCACGGTCGATGAAATCGAGAGCGCACTCGCCAAATTAGGCCACCGCCTGTTTGTCGAACGGCTTAGAGTCGGAGGCGAGATTGTCGATGTGGAGCCGGAAGTGAAAGTGCGTCGGGGCGATACAATCGTCATCGGCGGACGCCGCGAAACCGTCGTCGAGGAAGCCGGACTGATTGGGCGCGAGGTCGTAGACCACGAACTTCTTAACTTCGAGGCTGAAAATCTGCCTGTCACCGTGTCCAAAAACGGTGCGGACGGCATGACCATAGGCGAGCTCCGCAAGCAGGACTATATGAGCGGTGTGATGATACGCAGCGTCGTCCGCAACGATGTCGTCATGCCGTTGAAATCGCGGACACGGCTGGAGCGTGGCGACGTGGTGACACTCGTCGGCAAACAGGAAGATGTGGCAACTGCCGTCGGCGAAATCGGTTATCCCGACCGAAAGACAGAGACCACCGACATAGTCTTTCTCGCTCTGGGACTCGCCGTCGGTTGTCTGCTGGGAGCATTCTGCTATCACTACAAAGGCATACCCCTGTCACTCAGCACGAGCGGTGGCGCGCTGCTGTCAGGACTGTTTTTAGGATGGCTCAGAAACCGACGTCCGACCTTCGGGCGTATCCCCGGCTCGGTCGTGTGGATTATGGACAATATGGGTCTCAACCTGTTCATAGCCATCGTTGGTATATCGGCGGGGCCGACCTTCATCGCCGGTCTGAAAGAGACGGGCATCAGTCTGTTCTTCGTCGGTATCGCGTGCACGACCCTGCCGCTAATACTGACGATGATAATCGGCAACAAGATATTCAGATTTCCCATCGCTATCACTCTGGGCTGCGTCGCGGGCGGCAGAAATGCCGTCGCTGCCTTGGGAGCGATACAGGATAATCTCGACACGACCATACCGGCAATGGGCTACACGGTGACCTATGCCGTCGGAAATTTCGCCCTTATCTTCGCGGGCATAGCCGTCGCCCTGCTCTGCTGAACGGGGTCACTCGAAACGGATTTCGCCGAAATATTCGGGACAGTGGAAATCAGGGGTTGGTGTGTCGATGGGATTCCACGACAGGAAATGTGGCGTCGGAAGGCGGTCGCCGCACTTGTAGAAGTTGCAGCGGGCTGTGATGCCCGAAAAAGATTTCAGACCGAAGGCGCGGTAAGTCGCGACAGGAATAATCAGCGACACTTCCCATGAAACAGGTCCGGCAGACGGCAGATTGACGGGATTAAGCGACGAATGGCGTTTAATGCCGTCAAGTAATTCCTGCGTCAGGAACTCGCGGTGGCTGCGGTCAGGACCTACCGCACTGAGGACCGTGCCGACGCAGTTACACTCAACATTCTGATAACGACAGCCGTCGAAAGTAATGAGAAATTCGACACAGGAGTCTTCCCATACGGGACCGTTGTCGGCTTGAGCTGCCGCACGCACAGCATCTTCGGTCACACGATAGTTCAGGAGGAGAGAATCTCCTGTGTGAGCTATGCGGAACCGCACTTCGGGGCAGTAGGGATAGTCAGTCCAGTTGACGGTTTCGATTTTATGAAAGGGGATTTCGGCTCTGTCGAGCGCGGCGGAAACCGCGGCAACATCGACAGTAGGGATTTCGAGCCTCTTGACAACAATAGATTTCGACATACTTGATTTTGATTATAAATTGGTGTGTTACTGCCTATTTAACGCATAACAACGCCATATTATTGTCAGATGGCGAGGATAAAGGTTTTCGGGAGTGAGGCGGTCGTTCTAAGCCAAATTGCTTTTGCCGCCGTTCTTGGTGAGATAGCCACGCTCAATCGCCTTGACGATGAGGTCTGCGACATTGACTGCCCCGAGTTTGGAAAATAAAGCCTTACGATGGGCTTCGATAGTGTTGTCGGTTACAAACATAGCCGCGGCTATCTCGCGCGAGGTCTTTCCCTGGGATATTTGGTAGAGCACTTCCAGCTCGCGGTCAGTCGGATGGAGCGACTGGTCGGCGGCTTCTTTGAGAGCATTTCTGACTCCTTTGCAGTAATAGTTCTTTCCGGTGAGGATATCGACCATGGCGTCTATGACCTCAATGCCGTCGACCGACTTGTAAATCACGGCATTGACGTCGCGGGCGAGGAGCTTGCGGAGCGTCCATATCTCATCATGGACCGTGCTGACGATTATCCGCGCTGACGCATTACGCGCCCGTATCATCTCGATAAGGACAAAACCGTCGATGTCAGGTAATTCAAGGTCGATTATATAAAAATCGAAGGATTTTCCACCGTCTATCGCCGCGACCAGCTCGGTTGCAGTTCCGAATTTTTCCACGTCATTGATGCCATGTTTGGAAAGGACGGCTTTCAGTCCCTCCCTGACCAGCTCATGATCGTCGACAACGGCTATTTTCATCTTTCTTAAGGCTGATCTATCGGTCATCGCGGAGCGTAATTTTTGTAAATTATTTGTATTTACAAAATTACTACACCTATAAAAACACGTCAATTACGGAAAACCGTAGTTTTTAGTATTTATTTCTGTGAGAATTCGATATTCCGACGTTCCGCCCCGGAATATCGCGGCATCCGCGCAGATGACAAAATATTAAAGCGTTTATTGAAGCAAAGCCTGTCAACACTATGGCTGACAGGCTTTGTAAGATTTCCATCCGCCGCAAATCAGAGGCGCTCGATTTCAAGGTCTTTCCACTGCACCTTGATGCCGCCGCCGTCGTGAATCTGAAGGGCGATACGACCCTGAGCCTTGCCGATGAGTTCGTCGTTGAAATCGACCATCGGTTCGCCGTTGAGCCAGCTCTGGATATGGTCACCTTCTACGCGGAGACGGAGTGTGTTCCACTCGCCTTCCTTGAGGATGTCTTCTTTTTCATCGGGTATCATCTGAAGCCAACCGCGACCGTAAGATTCGTAGATGCCGCCTGTATCGTTGCCTTTGGGAGCCACTTCACACTGCCAGCCGTGAACGATGGCAGGTTCTTCGACAAACGAACGGAAGAATACGCCTGAATTGCCGTTAGAGAGCTGTTTGAAGTTGACTGTCAGGTCGAAATCCTTGTAGTAGTTATCAGTTGCGAGATAGCCGTACTTTTTGTCAGGACCGCTTTCGCAAACGAGGTTACCTTCGTCATCTACATACCAAAGCTCGGTTCCGTAGGCGTGCCATCCGGTGAGGTCTTTGCCGTTGAAGAGCGATTCTTTTTCGCCGGTGAGTTTCTTGGGAAGCTGCTTAATCTTTATGTTGCGGAACGACGCGGGATTGCCGTGGTCCTGAAGACAGATTACGCCTGTGCGGGCGAGACCGTATTCGGGCGCGTTCTCCCATTTACCGCTGTTTTTACGTGCATACCAGTCGGGAGTCCAAGCCTCGAACTCGAGGATTTTGTGACCGTTGAGCCAGTGTTCGACATGACCGTTGTCAAAGACGATGCGTGAGTTGTTCCATTCGCCCTGCGGATTGACAAACATCGAGTCGGGGTCAGGAAGATGCATGGCGTAGTCGACGCCGAGCTTCTGCCACTCCTCGAGTTTGTCGGGAGCGTTGACTTCTTCCCAGCCTTCATTGTCGATAAGCTGATATTCAGGACCTGTAACGTAGGGCACCTTGAAGAAAGGATTTTCGACAACGTGGTAGAGCATGCCGCTGTTGCCACCGTGAGAGAGTTTCCAGTCCCAGTCGAGGATAAAGTTATCGAACTGACGGTCGGTAACGATGTAGCCTGTACCGTCGCTGCCGGCACCTTTAGCCTGGATGCAGCCGTCGACAACGTGCCAGGGTTCGGTGAGCGAGTCGCCGTTGAAGTCACGCCAGCCGTTCATCGTCTCTCCGTCGAAGAGGAGTTCCCATCCGTCGGCGATTTCAGCCTGAGTCAGAGTGTTGGGCTTCTTGTTGTCAGCGCAGGCTGTCATAAGCGTAGCTGACGCAAGAGCAAGTGTGAAAATTTTACAGTTCATTTTTAGGATTATGATTTTTAGGTTGAATGATTTCAGAATTTGCGTATGCCCATTATCTCGCGTACGTCGGCGAGGGTCTTCGACGCGCTTTCGCGGGCTTTTTCAGCGCCCTCTTTGAGGACACGGCGGAGATAATCGTCATCGGCAAGGATGTCGTTGACACGCTCGCGGATAGGGGTCGTGACGGCGAGAATGTCTTCGGCAAGCTGTTTTTTCAGGTCGCCATAACGGATTGAACAGTCTGCATAAGCGTCGCGGAAGTGCTTGACTACTTCGGGAGTTGAGGTGAGTTCGAGGAGACTGAAAAGATTTGCCACCGGTTCGCTCATCGACGAATTGGGAGCCTGCGGACCTTCGTCGGTAACGGCGCGCATCACTTTCTTACGGAGCACTTTGGGGTCGTCGACGAGATAAATGCAATTGCCTTCGCTCTTGCCCATCTTGCCGGAGCCGTCGAGACCGGGAACCTTGATGGGTGCTCCGCCGAAATCGAAATCGTAGGGTTCGGGGAAGTAGTCGACGCCATAGAACGAGTTGAAACGGCGTGCGAAACGGCGGGTCAGTTCGAGATGCTGGAGCTGGTCTTTGCCGACGGGCACCTTGGTCGCCTTCTGAATGAGGATGTCGACAGCCATGAGAGTGGGATATGTGAGCAGACCGGCGTTGACGCGCTTGTTGGTCTCTGTGCCGATAATCTGCTTTTCGAACGCATCGTCATCGTCGCCGTCGGCGGGAGCCGATATGCCGAGAGCCTTGCGGGCCTTGTCCTTGAATGAAGTCGTGCGCATCAGTTCACCTATGCCGACATGCATATTGAGCAGGAGATACATTTCCGAAACTTCGGGTACGTCGCTCTGAATGAAAATCGTAGCCTTTTCAGGGTCGATACCTGCGGCGAGATATTCAGCCAGGATTTTCTTGACATTGGCATGCAGTTCGGCTGGGTTGGGGTTGGTGGTGAGAGCGTGGAGGTCGGCGATAAAGAAACGACAGTCATAGTCGTCCTGTATCTTGACAAACTTGCTCAGCGCACCGTAGTAATTACCTAAATGGAGATTACCGGTCGAGCGTATGCCGCTCAGAACTATTTCTTTACTCATAATCGAATGGAGTGATAATGCGTCAAATTAAATACTTTCGGCAAATTTACAAATTATTCCCTCAACAACGAAATAATTCCTTTTGTTGTTTGTCTAAGGTAAAACAAACCACAGCGGCAGTCACCTGCGGCTGTGGTTAACCAATTAACAAATTAACTATGTCAAATAAAAACAAGTTCAGTCTGCGAGGTTGGCAAAGGGTCGTTTGCCGAATTCATCAGTAAATTTCTCAATCATTTTTCTTTCAACCTCTCTTGAGTCTTCTTCGGTCTCGCACCAGCAGACTATCAGGGCGTCGGCGTCGGCGAGTTGCCAAATCAAACGTCCACCCCAGTGACCTACCTTTTTTCCACTGCCAAAACGCATATATTCGCCAATTCTTTTACGCAGGCGACCTTCCTTTGCTTTGCCGATATACATTACAGGAGTGTTTTCTACCCAGTTGGCATTTAATTCTGAGATGCTTACATTGGGATTTTTGTCCTTGAAGAAACCGCCCATGCCTATTTCCTTAAATTCGGCATTGTCGGCATCACTTCTCAAAATTATATATAGCCCTCCCACCTCAGGGATTTCGCGGCGGTTGTCCTTGTCCTTCATAGATAAGACTGGTTTGAAGCCCTTGAAACCGAGTTGAGTCAATTTATCGACCATTGTCTGATAATCACCTTTGAAATTAAATTTTTCGAGATCTTTTGTTGTCATCGTCGTATCGTTTTTAATTTATACCGCAAATTTACCACCCCAGAGCGACAATACTTGTCGTCCTGAAAAAATTATTCATTTTTTGAATTCTTCGAACTCTGAGAACGGTTTCCATTCATCCATTCCGGATTTCCAAATCAAAATCGGTCGATGACGGTGCTTATCTATCAAAGCTTTAGCATCCTGTTCGGTCAGCGGGCCTTCTTTTTCGCCGTCAACGGCTATATAATACACTGTCGGCAGAGGCGGCGGAGTGTGCTTGGGCGTTGTACCGGAAATAACGTCACCCACTACCTCACGGACATCTTTCGAAAGACCCAAGCCTGTGCCGAGTCCGAGTCCCCAGTTCATGGTTCCACCGCCTCCGGGAGCTTCATTTGCCGCAGATATATCGAGGAAATCAAACGTCCGTTTAAGCTTGTAATTGTCAACGCCTACCACATCAAGCTCGGCTCTGAAATTCTTGGCACGTTTGAGTTCCAATACGCTCTGATCATTTTCTGGCATGTTTACAGAAATCACACTGAACGCCGTGATCTCTACGCCGTAAGATGAAAGGTCGGGACTCATCTCTGAGCGACAGTCTTCTGCGATGGCTTTCAGATACATATTGACATCAAATAATGACACCTTCTGCTCAATTATTTCGCGCGAAATGGCAGTAGACAACTTTGACAGCAGGACGCCCCGGAAATAAGATTGCAGCATCGCTTCATCGAAGACGGGCATGTTGCCTAATATCTTATTGAGAAATGCTTCCGTGTCGTTAATGCGATAGCCCCATTGTCCATAAGCTCTTACAGGCACGATAATTCTATATTTGGGGTCCTCGAGCTGTATCGGTGTTTCTGTCCCCCAACGCAGATTCAATTTGTCGGTGAGACTGACGAACCACACATCGGCCTGAAACGGAGAATCTCCGCCAAAGGGCAGATTGATTATCTTATTCAGGATGGGTAAGTTGTTAGATTTCAATGTATATGTACCGGCTTTTAAGCGGTCACAGACCGCTCCGCCTTTCACGAAGATTGCTTCCTGTCCGGGGTAAACGACTAACTGTGTGCCCCAGCGTAATTCATCTGACGGAAATTTGTAGGCGATAATTCCCGGTCGTTGTTCGTATTTAACAACGTCTATAAGTGCCATATCTACAGTTTATAATAATTCTTACATGAAGAAAAAGGAGTCGGGTTAGCCTTACGGTACGCCCAGTACCCTCTCTCGCGTTTTTCTTTTGAATATTTCGTCGAGCTGCAATAATCTAAGGTAAAATCCCTATATTCACGAGTATTTATTTTGTCAATCCTGGCTTTATAAAGTATATCTGCCTTTTCGAACTTTTCCCTGTACTCACTATAGCGACTGATCGTATCCCATAGAGCCATCGCACCGCCTATAAATGCAAGCACACCCAATACAGGAAATAATTCACTTACATGATAGAGCGTACACAACATCATTCCTGCAAAAATAACGATGCCGGACGTAATGAACCGCGAATCTAAATCGCTCGGATATATCTTTTCTACATCTCTATAACGTGTTACGGTTGCTTTAGCTTCATTCATTATTGCTTCCCATCCGGGTGGAAAATCGGACAATTCATCCGACAGTCCTATTCTATCATCAAGGCTAAAGTATATAGGTTCTTTATTAAAAACGTAGTTCTTACAGTATCTCAGCTGTGTCGGATACATCGGTTCCACTGTTTCATCCGAATTAAAATATATGTACCAGAACTTTTCATCTTTATATTCAAAATCGATTATACATACTTCGATTCGTTCTGATTTCGGATAATTATCGGGAATGTCATCCTCAAACGAGCGGTCAACAGCCCATTGACGGATTATTTCGAGGTGAGTTTTACGGTCTTTGCAGGTCAAAGATTCGCGCCATATAAAAGCAGGAATCCAAAACTCATAGACAGCCGTAATCGTCAATGTGTCGAAAACATCGTCAGGCACATAAGGGTCGCATGTCAGTCTGTTCCAAAAATACTCGTAGTTCCAACCGCTATATTGCGTTTCCTTCTTCGGTGCTTTCTTCCGGTTCTTTTTCCCGCTTGCCACAGCTGTAGCCACGCGAACAATCGTACTGCCGCAAAACTCGCAGACAGCCCCGACCGCTCCCGGCGCTCCACAATTCTGACAAGCAATCTTAGACATGAATCTACAATCAACTAATTACCCCAGAAAGTGCATTTTCCCACTCAGGAATCCTATTCTCCAATGATTTTGCAGCAGCCCCAGAAGTCGATGTTACAGTATGAATTTTATATTCTTTATCACTAATATCTTTAAAGTATATATCAAAATAATCTTCCTTAACGCCTTTACCATTTACGATTATGGTCTTTATACGTGGATGATTTTTCAAAAATGATGAGAGATCATTAGGCTCTCCTGATTTTATATTGCTATCACTACTCCCTTCTCGTTCAGCCGATTTAAGGCAATCCCATAAAGCAATCTTATGCTTCAGTATGAATTCTTTTTTATTGCCGGATACTTTTTCTCTGTTATTAAATAATTCAGACATTATATTCCAAAATTGATTGTTTGAGTTACAATAATAACTTTGTTTTGCTATAGATTCATCTCCCGGTAATGACCCTAAAATCAAAACTTCAGAATTTTCATCCACCCATGCATCTAAACCATTTTTAGTATTGGCATCTGACATAGGTTGAGCGGTTTCGGTAGTTATTGAATTTTCGGTTAAATCTTGTCTATTCGGCTTAACTTGCACAGAGTCAGCAGTCTTTTTATCTACAATTGATCGCTGAGAATTGGATTTAAGTTGTTTTTTTATTAAAGTAATGAGATCATCTCCTTTTTCAACATGCTCTGAAACATATAATCCCAACTTTCTCAATTTCGCTCTAATAGCTTTTTTTCGAGTTTTAGTTGCATACTTTTTTTCTTCAAGGAGTTTGATTATTTCCTTGCATTCAGTGTCTGTAAATTTTTTTATTACTGTCATTGTCATATTGTTTTTAATTATACTGCAAATCTATTAATGTAGGACGAAAACTTTTGTCGTCCTAAAAATTATTTTCTAGTAAGACAACCTCCAGGCATATAACCTATTTCTGATGTCCTTAGATTTCTAATCCTGTATCCTGCACCATTATGACTATATACCACAACCTCATCTCCTTCAAAAAAGTGATGGAAACACCATTCATTATCATATATAAACTCCAAATAACCTAACTTATCATTCGGATTTCGAGCAATGAAGCGATTTAATTCTTTGGCAATTTCTTCGTTTCCTGGAACATACATATCTTTATTCATGACATATACTGTTTTCCCATCGCAAATTATACCTCCAATGTTGTAAGAAGCATTCTCCTTGCCTACATTTTTATCGCTGGAAGTATTTTTGTCACTACAGAAACTAAAGTCAATCAAAGCCAGAAAAAATACAACTATAAAGAATGATAAACACCCACCAAATACACCTTCTTTTTTCGACATTTGTTTTAACTCAGAGAATTCATTTTCCATTATGTTTTTATTATTCTTCGGTGATCTTCCCTCGCAGATGACCGGGATTGAGATAATAAAAAAAGTGTGAGGGATGGTTATCTGTTTCGTTAGAGGCTCTGGTAAACCCGAATGTAAACAGACAATATCCTCACACTTGGTGTATATGGCGCGAAATGAGCCTACACATCAAGCGACGAGAGTGATATAATCGTCCCTACATTCGTGAAAATTTACCAGACTTTCTAACGAAGGATAATTACACTTTCATCAAATATTTATTTCATCGACCTCTGCCGACGTTTGCAAATTTAGATAATAATCGTCAATCAGCAAAAATTTGTGAGGATATTGTCTGTTTGGTTTTCATAGAATTATGATGATGTTTCGTTGCGGGTGGCGGCGGCGCGGAGTACGTCGAAAATGCGTTGGCGCAGTGACAGCGGTTTTATTACGGTCAGCGAGCGGCTGCGCGAGAGGAGTGCCATGACAAAGTCGTTGGTTATGCGAAGACGAAGGCGGATTCGAAACTCGTCGGGAGTGTCGATGAGGACGGTCTGAGACGCGTGAAGCGGCACACGTTTTAGGAAACTGCCGTCGAGAGCGTCATACGCCAATTCGATTTCTTCGACTGGCAGCGAAGGGTCGTCCCAGATGCCGTAACAATGGTCGAATGCCTTACGTGGGTCATAGCTGCTGTCGCGATCGAACTCTGAATCATAGTCGACCGTAAGACCGCTTATGCGGTCGATCGAGAAAATCTTAAACTTGTCGTCCTGCTTGGCTATGATATACCAGCGCTGCTGATCTTCTTTTATAAAGTGAGGTGCGACGCGGTAATGACGGACGCAGTTGTCATGGCGGACGAGCGTATAATCGAACTCGATATAGCGACGCTCCTTAATCGCTTCGAGGACAGGATAGAGATTAGCACTGCCGACCGGTCGGTGACGCTCGGCGATGATATATTCGCTCAACTTCGATTTCGGGTCGACCGCAGTCAGCATATCGTAGTCTGACAGCAGTTTATCGTAGCGGTAGACCGCATCGCTGTTATTGCATTCTTTGATATAGTAACCCTTGTTTTTCGCATAGACAATGGTTATCGCCATCAGTTCCCATATCCGGCGGATGTCGCGCTGGATGGTACGCAAGGCTGCAGCTCTGTCTTTAGGGAAATCTACGCCGCGCACCTCGCATGCCTCTCCAAGATGACGGATAAGACGGTCGGGCATAACATAGACATCCTCACCGTCAAGATAATTGACAATCAGCATACAGCGAGTGAGTTGTTCGAAAGTCGATTTCATGCCGCAAAGTTAAAACCTTAGGGCGACAATACGTGTCGTCCAATGACAATTTTTCAAAAAATTACGACTGATCTTATCCCCAACTGGGAGATTACGGTTTCATCATATAGCCGAGTCCGGAGCGATTGATTAGGTGGACGGCGAGCGGACCGAGTTTCTTACGGAGTCGGGAGATGTTGGTATCGACGATGCGGTCGTTGGATTTCGCGAGGTCATCTTTCCAGACCGTCTTGTAAATCTCGGCGCGCGACACGTAAGTTCCGACCTGCTTCAGCAACAGTTCGAGAATTGAGTATTCGGTTTTGGTCAGGGTCAGCACCTGACCGTTGTCGGTGACACTTCTGGTCATCAGGTCAAGGTGAAGCGAATGAAAGTCGATTGTAGTACCGGTGGTCGGTGCGGCATCGATGAAACGCGCGTGGCGGCGGATTACGGCTTTGGCGCGGGCGACGAGCTCACGGAGTGAGAATGGCTTGACGATGTAATCGTCGGCTCCGGCGTCGAGAGCCTCGATGATAAGACGCTCGCTGTCGTGCATCGAACAAAGTATAAAACCGATATGGGCTGTTACAGGATTACTCTTGATATCATTGAGAAGCATTATGCCCGAGTAATCGCTGTCCATGGCGTCAGCCATGATAAGTCTTACTCCACTGAGGTCAGATTTCGCCACACCCTCTGCTTCCGGACAAATAATAACTTCATAACCTTCGCTGCCGAGATTGACTCCCAACAGCGAGGTGATATTCTCGTCGTTATCGACGACTACTATTTTTCCAAGTGCGGTTACTGACATTTTGATTACGGAGCTTTAAGCTCGTCACAAAATTATATAAAAGAATCGCGCGAGGAAAGTCAGTAACCGAATTGTATTTGCTTTGTTTTTGAAATTTATTGATTCGGGCGGTCAAATCATGCTTTCGCATGACGGAACTGGTCGCGGATTGTGTCGACTACATTAATAATATAGTCGCCGGTCTTCTCGAAGTCTCCTACCAGGTCCATGTAATATATGCCAGCCTGATATTCGTAATGCTTGTTGTTGATGTTCTCGACGTTTGTGCTGCGGAGGACATTACGCATGTTGTTAATCTCACGTTCCTTGTTATAGGAGTCGATTAGTTTGCGTTCGCCGACGTTCTCGATGTCGCGGAGCTGGTCTATCATCATCTGCATGGCTTCCTTGACATAGCTGTACATAGTGTCGAGGTTGTGGTAAATCTCTTCGTTGAACTCAGCGTTGCTCTGCTGCTTGCGTTCGAGTATCTTACCTACACCCATACAGCAGTCGGCGATGCTCTCAATCTCGCTGATGATGTTAAGCATGGCGGCGATATGAAGTTTACCCTCGTTAGAGAGTCGACCTTCGGCACATCGGTTGAGGTATTGAGCGATTTCCAGTTCCATACGGTCGGAAATATCCTCGTATTTTTCGAGTCGCGAATATAGCTTGGTGAATTCCTCGCTGCGCTCCTTGGTGTGGAGAAGGTTCTGAGCCATATCCATCATGCGACCGACGCGTTCGGCATAGAGAGCCATTTCTTTTTCTGCCTGGGCGATGTTGAGTTCGGAAGCGTTGAGAAGACCGCGGGAGATGAATTTGAGTGTGAATTCTTCGTCCTCGCCGTGTTTTGCAGGCACGAGACGCTCGACAATCTTGACATACAATTTGGTGAACCAAATCATTATCGAGAGGTTGACGAGGTTGAATGTGGTGTGGAATATCGACAGACCGAAAGAAACACTCATCTGCATCTTCGCAATCGCGGCAATCACTTCATGACCCTGCGGGAGAGAGTTATCGAAAAGGTGATTGTATATTTCGGGATTGGTTGCTTCGAGGTTTGTCACATAACGGTAGAGCTGCGTGGGGTCTCCCTGCCCTATCGCTTCTGTCAGCCAGGCATTGAAGTCGGCGAAAGGCACGAAGATGCACAGACACCAGACTGTGCCGAGGAGGTTGAAGAGAAGGTGGCCCATAGCCGTACGCTTGGCGGCTGTGTTACCGCTCAACGATGCAAGTATAGGGGTGATTGTCGTACCGATATTGCTGCCGAGGACGAGGGCGCAAGCGAGGTCGAAAGTAATCCATCCTTTGCTACACATTATAAGTGTAATTGCAAACGTTGCTGCCGACGACTGTATGACCATCGTCACGACTACACCGACGAGAGCAAATATCAGGATTGAGCCGATGCCCATTGACGCATAGTTCTTGAGCACGGCAAACATCTCGGGGTTGCTCTGCAAATCAGGGACATTGCTGCTAATCATGTCGAGGCCCATAAATAAGAAAGAGAAACCGATGAGGAATTCACCTATCGATTTCGCTTTGCTTTTATTAGTGAAGAGCAGGACGACTGCAAGACCGATGAGAGGTAGAGTCACGGAAGCGATGTCCATCTTGAAGCCGAACAAGGCGATAATCCATGCCGTGAAGGTCGTACCGACATTGGCACCCATGATTACAGCCATTGACTGAGCGAGGGTCATAAGACCGGCATTCACGAAGCTGACCACCATCACCGTCGAAGCCGACGAACTCTGAATGAGTGCCGTGATGGCACATCCGGTGAGACAGCCGGTGAAACGGTTCTTTGTCATTGCTGAAAGGATGCTGCGCAGCCGGTCGCCTGCCGCTTTCTGCAATCCTTCACTCATCACTTTCATGCCGTAAAGGAAAAGACCTACGGCACCAAGAAGCCCAAGAAAATTGAGTATGCTATAATCCATGTGCGTTAAAAAGATGACTCCGTTATAATGAAGTTCGGCACAAAGATAGAAACTTTCAGGCATATCTAAATAATAGTGCTGAAAAAAACTATAGAAAATATTTTCACCCTCAAAAAGCAGGTGGAAATTCCTTTTCCAAGAGTACCGCAATTTGAGGTTCAAATTATTTCAAATCCATTACAAAATCAAGTAAAAACAGGGCAAAATCAGTCATTGTAACAATTTTGTATCAATTTTGCGACAATATAACTAATTTATAATTAGGGCAATAAGAC
>CAMWNF010000064.1 GCA_947175535.1 uncultured Bacteroidales bacterium | reverse complement strand
CGCACGGCTCTGCCGCGCTTGCATGTGGCTATTATTGTTTCGCGGCTACGCCGCGAGGCGGACGAGGGGAGCTCGCGCGCAGAGGCGCAGAGGGCGCGGAGAGGGATTTTTTTTAGAGAGGGTTGGGCTAATTGGACTAATTGGGCTGATGGGCGGTGAGGTTCGACATCTACGATGCCGATTTGATTTTTTCTTTTCTTTTTCCACAAGCTGCGCACGGCTCTGCCGCGCTTGCATGTGGCTACAACTGTTTCGCGGCTATGCCGCGGGGCGGCTGCTCCAGGGAGCAGCCCTACGGGTCTATGGGTGGTGGAAGTCGGTGAGGATGAAGTGGGCGACGGAGTCGGCGGTGTTGGGTGCTATGACGATGTCGGCGGCGGCTTTTACTTCGTCGAAGGCGTTGCCGACGGCGACGGCGCAGTCGGCGATTTCCATCATCGGGATGTCGTTGAGGTTGTCACCGAACACGACTACCCTGTCGGCTCCTACCCTCTCTTTCATCGCCAAGACGGCGGCGGCTTTGGAGACTCCGGGGGCGAATATCTCAAGGTGAGCCATGGAACGGTCGAAGATGTCGTAGTAACAGGACATGGAGAGGTCGCAACGACGTCTGAGCGCTTCTGCGGCAGCAAAAATCGGCTCGTGGTCGCCCATAGCGTACCACAGGACGGTGCGGCTGTCGTCGGGGACGCGCTGTTTCAGACAGAAATGTTTGAGTGTCAGCGAAGCGCGGGCATCGTAGAACTCCTGTTCCATTCGGCTCAGGCTGTCGCCGTCGTGGTAGACTGCAAGGTGTCTGTCTCCGTCCATAACATAGACGAAGGGATGGAGACCTGCCTGATGACATACGTCGGCAACGTAGTGACGCTCGTTTTCGCTGATGTAGCGGACATTGTCGTAGACGGCACGGGCGCGGTCCCATGTTGCGGCTCCGGTCATGACGATGGCGGGGGGCAATGTGAATGTATCGGCAAGCAAGGGCACGACTGTCGCCGGAGTGCGGGCGGTGGCAACGGTGATGAGCGCGCCTTTCCGCGACAGCCCGGTTATGATTTCGGCTGTGCGCGGGCTGACTAGGCTATCGGGACCGAGGAGGGTACCGTCCATATCGGAAACGTAGAGAGTTTTCATATCAGCGAAGCATTAAAAACAAGAAATCTCAAACAATTACGTGAACCGTTTGAGATTTCTCTCCGAGTAGTCTTACCAGGATTCGAACCTAGACAGACAGAACCAAAAACTGTAGTGCTACCATTACACCATAAGACTATCCTGTCGCCCAATACTGACGCAGGCGTCAGCACTAAAGCGTTGCAAAGTTACGTTTTTTTTTCAATACGTCAAAATTTTTTCATCACGTGCGATTTCAAACCGTTTTATGATTTCATCGAGAAGATGAAGGATTTGCGTTTGATTACGGCGAGGATGAGGAAGAGACCTGCGAGGGCGCAGTTGAAGATGAAGGAGAATGCGCGGACGTCACCGGCGTGGAAGAGGTTGCGGACGAAGTCAATCACCACTGGTGCGACGACAATTGCAAGGTAGTTTCCGGCAAGGATGAACGAGAGGACGAGGGTCGATTTGCGTGGGTCGACGGTCGCGAAGGTCGCTTTATCGTAGATGAGAGGTTGAGATGTGCCGTAACCGATGCCCATGAGGACTGCACCTGCCATCATACCGACGGCTGTCGGGAAGGCGGCGAAAATGCCGAGTCCTACGAAAATCGAGGCAAGGCAGACAATCATCGTGGAGCCTTTGAGGACTTTTATTATCTGGGGCAGGAAGAATCCGGGCAGGAATACGAAGAGGAAGAAGACGGAGGTAATCGTGCCTGTAAACTCTGAGGACAGATGTTCTTTCTCGGCGACGTAAGGCGCGTAATATGAAAGGATTATCACACAGAATGTCACGAAGAAGTAGAGACCTATGGCAGCCCACATACGACTGATAATCAGACCGTCCTTGACCTTGACACCGGCGGGGACGGAGACTGACTGCGATGCAGAGGCGTCGTCTTTGGCGGGAGCGCCATTCAAATCGGCGGCGGGAATGCGCTTGAGGAAGAAGGTCATAGCCAGCGGGATGAGGGGGATGAGGTAGACGAGGAAGGGCATGTGCCAGTTGCCTTTGCTCAGCCATCCGACAACGAATGTTGCGACGACGAGCGTCATGTTGGAAATGGCAGACTGATAGCCCATCTGACGCATGCGGTATTGTCCGGTGAATACATCGGCGATAAGACCTGTCGAGAACGGAATGAGCAATCCGGCACCTACGCCAAGGCAACAGCTGATAATAATCAAAGCCAACATGCTTTTGGCAAAGAGATAGGCGATGCCGCTGACGGCATAGATGACAAGGGCGACGGTGATTATCGCTATCTTATGGTTGGAGAGCGAGATGCGCCCTCCGAGCAATAGGCAGGGGATAATCAGAAGATTGGGAAGAAGGGTCAGCAACTGCTCCTCAAGCTGAGTCGAGTGAGGAAAAACCTGTTTTAGTGTGCCAAGCATTGGCGACACTGCCAATCCAGGGAGATTGACAACGAGCGAGAGCGACAATATCGCTGCTACGACGATTAGCGGCATATAGCCTTTACCGGTGTTGACTTTCATAATAGTCTCAATTATGAATTAATAATTATGAAACAATAACAAGCAACGGAGTGTGAGGGTTTTGGCAAGAGATAAAAAAAGCGACTGCCACATAGGGGCAATCGCTTTTTGATGATGAGTCTGACTTGCCGGGCAAGCCGGACGAGGAATTATTTCTTAACGAGGGTAGCGGTCCAGGGGAGAGTGCTGAAGTCGAGGGTAATCTCGTAAGTGCCGGCTTCTTCACATTTAATATTATCTCCGCCGGGAGTCAGATTATCCATAGCACCACCGAGATTGACAGTCCACTGACCGTTGGCGCGGAATTTCCATTCGTCGCCGGCGTTGAATGTCTGAGTAACGGTGTAGACCATATTATCTTCAGAGGCAGTCATATCGACTGAAGCACCCCAGTCGTTGAAGCTTCCGATAATGCCCCACGAGTTGATTTTGACGAGTTCAACAGCTTTTGTAACATAGTCGAGGGTGATGTAGTAGAAGCCCGGTTCGGCAACATTGATGTTCGCACCACCGTTTGCTTCACCCTTACCGATGAGTTCTCCGCCTTCGGTTGTTTCGAAAGTCAAACCGGCATCAGAACCGAAGTCGCCGTTCCAACCATTTGTGGGAGAGAACTTGAATTCGGTGCCGAGATTTGCAACACCATAGTAATTAACGTAGTTGTTAGTCCACATGGTAGCCTGGTCTGAGAAGCCCCAGGTCAGACCGTTGACATTGTCGCCGGCAAGCCAGAACTTTTCGATTGCCTGTTTGTAAGAGAATGTGAGGTCGCGCATGTTGATTTCAAACATAGACGAACCTACTATGTCAAAGTAACCTGCGAGCTGGTCGGCACTTCCGTCAAGGCTGCCGCTACGTTTTTCAGCATCTTCTTCGGTTACACCGTAAACTACGCCATTGGTGAGGTCGAAAGAGTCGTATGTGGTCTGGGGAATGATTTTCCAATATAGACCGTCGCCCACCTCTTCGGCTGTAAATTTACAAACAACAGAGAATGCAGGATCGTCGTAGGGACTTGCAGAGCCATGATTAAACTTCTTGGCATCTTCTTTCTTCCATGTCTCGGCATCGGTAGAGAAGATGAGATAATAAGTATCTTCAACCACGAAGTCGGGAGCAAAGGGAGTCATATTTGTCGTCATACTTGCGAAATATGCATCCATACCGCCAAGACGGGCAGCGGGAGCGCCTTCAGTTTCGGCATAAGCCTTGAAACGGATATTTACGGTCTTTGCGGCGGGATCGATAGTGCCGAAAACACTGTGAAAGACTGCATCAAGATTATCTGAGGCTGCCGTGATAGTCTTGCCGTCGAAAGCCACTTCGAAATCCTGAGCGCCATCGAAATTTTCGTTACCAGCCATCTGACCGACGAACGACAGAGTGTAAGCTTCAGGCAGACCTTCGGCAGACTCAAGTTCGGCAAGGGCAACAGCTTTGTTTGCGTCGTTTGCCTGAATGAGGTCAACATCAGCAGCCACAACAGAGTTCAATTTGAGGTTGGCTGATTCAAAGACCGGCTCCTGAGGATTGGACTGCGCAGGGGGATTGGGATATGAGAAATCGTCACATGAAACCATTCCCAGTCCGAGAGCGATTATTGATAAAAAAGCGAATTTTTTCATTGTCTTGTATTATCTTTTATTATTCCCGGCGACGCGGTCAAACGCCGCCGGGGATTAGAACGGGAATCGATTATTTAGAAATTGTCATTGTTTTAGCATTGGTATCGAGGGTGAAGGTTAATGCACCTCCGTCTGTTTTGTACACCCAACATGCAACACCAGTGACATATTTCAACGGCTTATCAAGAGCTATGTCCTTATTGTCGCCGTCGTTTTGTGCTGCAGCATAAGGAGTATCACCCCAACCGGTAAGGGCGGGATATACGCGGAAGTACAAATCACCTGCGGGAATATCGAATGTAGCAGTGTAGACACCGGTGAGACCTTTGTCGACAAGTTTCCAGTTATCGTAAACGTCTTCGTTGTCGGCATTAGGTTCTTTCCAGTCTGCCTGACTGCCTACGAGATATACATAGGCTTCGGGGAGTTCGGGATAAGAAATTGTCATGGTGCCTTCGTTGGTGTCGAGAATGAAAGTATATTCCTGACCTTCAGATGCCAGAATCCAGCAACCTTCACCTTGAGTATAAGCCAAGGGGCTATCAAGGGCTATGCTAATATTTTCGCCGTCGTTTTGAGCTGCGGCATAGGGAGTCGGTCCCCAGCCTGTAAGGGCGGGATATACGCGGAAGTACATGTCGCCTGCAGGAATTGTGAAAGTTCCTTTGAACACGCCTGTCTCACCTACGTCGACAAGTTTCCAGTCTTCGTAGATTGAGGCATTTCCTTCGTTGGGTTCAGCCCAACCAGCCTGACTGCCTATAATGTAAGCGTAAGCTTCCTTAACGACTGCGCCGAGAGCCATGGTCACCTTGAAGTTATTTTTGTCAGAGAGGTCAACGGTGAAGGTCACGGGACCGCCAGCCCAATCAGAAGAAGTGTACCATGCGCCCTTGCCGGGAACTGCGGTCCACTCAGAGGGTTCGGCAGTAATGGTCACCTCGGTGTTGTCGCCGTCGTTGGCAGCCGGACCGATAGAGGGGAGTTTGCCGTCTTCACCCCAGCCAGAGAGCGACTGATAGAAACGGAAGTACTGTTCGCCGGCAGGAACTTCGAACGAACCAACATAGACGTTAGTGCCGACACCGGTTTCAGTGAGTTTCCAGTTATCGTAAAGCGCCTGATTGCTTGAAGCAGGTTCGGTCCAACCGTTGAGAGCACCAACGATGTAAATCTGACCGGGAACTGCGGGATAAGGATTGTAAACCTCGATGCCGCCGAGAGCGACAGTGTTTGAAACAATGGCACTCGAAGCGACGCCTGTCAGCCATGCGCGGACGCGGACATAGGCAGCTTCGGCAGGTATGCCGCCTTCGGGATAATCGACGAAGGTTTCAACGCCATGACGGGTGCAGATGCCTTTAGCGATATCTTCGGCACTGAGCTGGAGTTTAGCACTGGTGGAGTTGACCGGAGTAACTGTGAAATAGTTAGCCGGAGCGTCTTCCGTTGCGTCGACGAACTCTTCTTCAGTAGAGAAGTCGACAGCGTAGTTTGTCACGGCAGAGTAGCCGTAGTTAGGCTGTGAGCAAGTGAACTCGACAACATCGCCGGCATGAAGGATGTAGACAGATTCAGCCATCGGCGGAGTGTTGAGGACAAACTCGGTCGGGATGTTGTAGACCGGTTCTTTTTCATCCTCGCAAGAGGTGAAAGCAAATCCGGCAGCTGCGAGAGCTAAAAATATGATTGACTTTTTCATTATGATGATTCTTTGCGAAAGGTTGATGAATTAGTAACCGGGATTCTGAGTGTAACCAGCAAGAGTCACGATAGAAGCGGGCAGCGGATAGAGGAGGCAGCGTTCGGGAAGGTTTGCGCCTTCGGCAACGCCTGCTTTCCAGTTCCAGGTGTAACCAGAGAGCCATTTGCCGTAACGAATAAGGTCGGTGCGACGGCAGTTCTCGGTGTAAAGCTCGCGGCAACGTTCGTCCTGAAGAGTTTCGAGAGTGAGGTCAGCGGCAGTCCAAGCAGCGAGCCCTGCGCGACCACGGACGAGGGTGACATAGCGGAGCGCATCGGCGTTAGAGCCGGCACCGTGAAGGATTGCCTCGGCTGCCGAGAGGTAGATTTCGGCGAGACGGATAACGACGTAGTCAGCGTTAGCGCAGTCCTGACCTACGGGTGAGCCTTCGCCAACGGGCATTACCTCACCGTTTTCGTCAAGGTTGAAGTTGGTGTACTTGATGGGGAGATAACCGTTAGAACCGAAGTGAGCCTGGTCGAGGACACCGTTAGTCTTCGAGAAGTTGAAAGCAGAAGTCATCCATGATTTAACACGGGTGTCATTCGAGACAGAGCAATCGTCATCGAGCCAGTCGAATTTGTCGACGAACTGTTCGCGCGCCGTCATACATTTCCAACCTGCCTGACTTACATTGTACCAGTCTTTGATACACCAGCCTTTAACGTTGGGGTTGAAAGAATAGTCCTTGCCGGCGAAAGAGTAAGCGACTTCGAGCTGCCAGGGTTCAGCCTTTTCGAGTTTCTTCTTGTAGTCAGCAACGGCTTTCTTATATGCAGCTTCGTCGTCATAATCTTCGCGGACGGGTTCTTTGAGAGTTTCCTGCACGCCCTGTGAAGCGATGAAACCTTCAATCAGAAGAGTTGAGCCTGAATAGTTTTTAAGATGTTCTTCACTCGAGGGGATGACCCAGATGTTCTCATTGACCGCATTGCTGCCGCCAAGAGCATACTGCTGATTGTTGCCTGCGAACACGCTCTGATAGTGTGCGGCAAGACCTGAGTTCTGGTAACCTGCACCTTTGAGACGGTTGATGATAGCCTCAGCCTTAGCAAGACATTTGCCCCACTCGGCGCGTCCGGCGAAAACTTCAGCATTGAGATAGAGTTTGCAAAGAATTGCGTCAGCGACGTCCTTGCCTACGAAGCCGTAGACGGGAGTCTGTGAAGCGCCGTATTCCTCAGAAACAGCTTCGAGGTCGGCAACCACACGGTTGAACACCTCGGCACGCGGGAGCTGAGCGGGCACGGAACCGGTCGGAGTGGACTCGTCGGCATAAGGAACGTTTCCGAAGAGAGTCAGGAGATAGAAGTAGCAGCCGCCACGGAGAACACGACACTGACGGATGTATTCTTCAGCCTTTGCGCGAAGATCGTCGGAGCCAAGATTGAAATAGCCGTTGCGGACGGTCTGGATGAAGTCGTTGCAAAGCGAGATGTTGATGGTCATACGTGAGTATGTACCGAAGAGGGCTTTGTTAGACGGTGAGATGTAGCCATACTGCATTGTAGCGAAGTCGACGTCGTCGGTCGGGAGCCAGTTGGCTTCGTCGGAAGGAACTTCCTCAAGGTTGAATATAGCGCGCTGGAACGAGGACATACCGCCGTCGAAACCTTGCACCGAGGCATTACCGTCGGCACCGAAGGTTGCGAACTGGAGATAAACATCGCCCAAAACTTTGTTCATGTAGCCTTCGGGGTCTTTGGCAAATTCAGCAGCGGTCAGTTCACGCGGGTCGGTCGGCAAAAGGTCGAGGTCGCCTACACACGAGCCTAATGACATCGACGAAGCGACGATGGCAGCTGCAACCAGAAATTTATTGAATGATTTCATATAGTTTCTTGTGATTTTGTCGTGAGTAACTAAGGATTAGAATGTCGCTACAACACCGACTGTCCAAGTGGTCGGGTTAGGATAACAGTTGTTGTCGATACCGGAGAACACTTCGGGGTCGAGACCTTTGTATTTTGTGATTACGAAAGGATTCTGAACCGCACCGTAGAGACGTAGACGGAAGCCGTCGTAGAGGATGTTGTCCCAGGTGTAACCGAGAGTGATGTTGTCGCAACGGAGGAATGAGGCGTTCTCAACATAGTAGCTGCTGAGGGGGCTCGGAGCAACTGAAGTGAAGAGATAAGAGTCGTTGAGGAGGTTGTTGAGCTGATAGCCGTAAAGGTTGTTGACGGGGCGGGTACGTTCATACTTGTGGTTGTTGTAGACGTAGTTGCCGAAGTTGGCACGGAGAGTGAAACCGAGGTCGAAACCTTTATAGTTGAAGTTGTTGTTCCACGACATTGTCCATTTGGGTTCGGGAGAGTGGAAGATAATCTTATCGGAGTCGTCAATCTTACCGTCGGCATTCTGGTCGACATACTGACCTTCGACGGGATTGCCAGATGCGTCATAGACCTGTTCGTAAACCCAGAATGAGTATGCGGGTTCGCCGACCATGTGATACTGAAGACCACCGCCTGTGCCGCCGGGCACATCGCGAGCAGCAATCTGTGAAGTTTCGGCATCGCCTGTCAGCTTGGTAATCTTGTTTTCGTTGTATGCCACGTTAAGACCGGTTGTCCAAGTGAAGTCGCGGTTGGAAATCGGGCGGGCGGTTACGGTGAATTCAAAACCTGTGTTGCGGAGCGAGCCGATGTTGCGGTTCATGTAGTTAGATGTGTTGAAACCTGCAACGGGGGTATAAGCGAGGAGGTCTTTGGTCTTGCGGAGATACCAGTCGGCAGCAAGAGTGATGGCGTTGTTGAGGAAGGACATGTCGACACCGACGTTCCAAGTCGTTGTTTCTTCCCATTTGATGTTGGCATCGTAAGCGTTAGGATAGAGGATGTCAATCCATTTGCCTGTGCCTGTCGGGTCAAGATACTGGTAAGGGGCGGGAGACAGGGAGTAGACTGCCATATAGGGGAAGAGGGAACCTATGTCCTGCTGACCAGTCACACCCCAGCCGAGACGGAGCTTGAGATCGTTCCACCATGAGCGGGTGCCTTCCATGAAGGGCATGTTGATGATTTTCCATCCGAGAGCAAGCGAGGGGAAGAGACCCCAGCGATTGTCTTTGGAGAAACGCGATGAAGCGTCGTCACGAAGAGTGAATGTGAGGAGATATGTATCGTCGAACGTGTAGTTCAAACGTCCGAAGAATGAAATGAGCTGATTGGGACCTGCCCAGCGATCCATCGGAACGTCGTTGAAAGAGTGACCGATATGAGCTGCTGTGGCATTGTCCTCATACATTGTCCAAGAGTTGCCGGCAAACTCTCTGTGGTAGCCAAGAGTGTTGATGAGGGTCTGAGAGTGACCGAAGTAAGTGAAGCGCTGCCAAGAGTAACCCGCCATGACGTCGACGTTAGACTTGATGGCTTCGAAGTCTTTCTTATAGTTGGCATAGAAGTCGAGGAGGGTGTTGCGCTGGAGCTCGTATTTCTCGTAGTGAGTTCCTGCACCGTCCTTGTAGTTGCCGCGCCAAGCCATGATTGAATTCTGCTGGATGTCGTTTTTCCAGCGGTTTTCGCTGACCTGATAACCGAGGTTAAGGTTGAAGTGGAGTTCGGGGAGACAGTGGAGCGCATAATCAATCTGGAGGTTACCGGTCGATGACCAAACCGTGCCGCGATTGTTCTGACCGTCGAGAAGCTGGACGGGGTTCTGGATGGCGTTTGTCTCAGGTTCGCCGTTGGCAAAAATATTGGTATAGCCCTGATAGATGGGAGCTATAGATTCGCCGGCGGCATTGAGGGTCGGATATGCTGTGCGGACTGGAAGTGTCGGCGAGAATGTCGACGCGATGCCGATGGCACCGAGGTCGGCTTCACGAGAGTTGACATATGTGCCGTTAACGTTGGCGTTGACCTGAAGGAGACCGTTGAAGAACTTCGGATTGAGGTTGATGCCGACAGTTGTGCGCTGCATATCGGAAGTCTTGACGATACCTTCTGTATCAGAATATGTTGCACTGACACGATAGGGAAGGAAGCCTGCCTGACCGCCGACGCTTAGGCTGTAGTCGTGAGAGAAGCTTGTGCGGAGAACTTCTTTCTGCCAATCGGTGCTGACGGCGCGTGCCTGGTCTTCGGGAAGGAACTGCGAGTAGAGAGCTCCTTTCGCTGCATCGCTACCGTAATCTTCGACAAATGAGCCGAACTGGGCGGCATTCATGAGGTTGAGGGTCTTGCGTGCGTTGGCAACGTGGAAGTTAGCGGTGAAGTTGACCTGAGGACGACCGCTTTTGCCGCGCTTGGTCTGGATGATGATGACGCCGTTAGACGCACGCGAACCGTAGATGGCTGTTGCGGAAGCGTCCTTGAGGATGGTCATCGACTCGATGTTGTCAGGAGAAATCATGGTGAGGGCGTTTGTTCCGCCTGCCATGTCCTGATGGTTCATCGGCACACCGTCAATAACGATAAGGGGGTCGTTGTTAGCGGAAAGTGAAGCACCGCCACGGATGCGGATTGTCGCACCGCCTGTGGGGTTACCGCCGTTAGTAGTGACGACAACACCGGGGCTTGCGCCTACGAGGAGGTCGTTGGCAGATGTTGCGAGACCGGCTTCGATTTCGTCGGGCTTGACAACGGCAACAGAGCCGGTTGCGTCAGATTTCTTTACTGTACCGTAACCAACGACAACGACTTCGTCGAGAACAGCAGAGTTGGTTACAAGAGTTACGTCGATGGTGGTCTGACCGTTGACGGGAATAGTCTGGGTCTCATAACCGACGTAAGAGAAAACGAGGACTGCGTCGGGAGCGACTTCGATGCGGTAGTTACCGTCGATGTCGGTCGAAACGCCGTAGCCCTGAACTCCCTGTACCATTACAGAAGCACCGATGGCGGGTTCGCCTTCAGGCTCGTAGACAGTACCGGAGACTGTGATTTTTTGCGCGAGAGCAGGGAAGGCAAGACACACTACTGAAATCAGCGCGAGCAATGCTTTCCGATTCATTTGAAAACAAATGTTCTTCATGCAATAGGTTGTTTTAAGTTAGACAAGTAGTATAGTTAATATAATCTCTAAAATTTTGCGAAACGTAGGGCGCCGAGCGAGGAGCAAGTCCCGACCACAGAACACACCGGTCAAGACGAACTATTACACGCTAATCCATGCCGTCAGACAAGGGGAGAACAGTTTTTCAATGGCAGCTTACCTCTGATTTACAGAGGCGGATTGACGTCGGGTAGCTCTTTTACACTTGAATTTTCTCTCTGCACTTTTATTTTGCGGTTACAAATTAAGATAAAATAATCTACATTTTGATGCTTTTCAAGTCAAAAAAAACGCCTACCCCCCCCCATTAACAAATCAATGTTAAATTTAACTACAAATTTAACATCTGACTTGTCGATAAATTTGGTTTGCTGAAGTCACTCCATATTGCTAATTTTGCACATATATTATTGTATGGACAAAAAGCGAAACAGCATATATGCCTCGCGCAGGAGCGCGAGAAAGAAATCAAGAAAATCGTCTGTATCACGCACGATTTTAGTCGCGGCAGCTGTGGCGGCGGTAATATTCGTCGGATGGCGCATAAACGCTGCCGAACGGTCAGACGCACCGCTCGTCACCACACCTGCTGCGGAACTATTGATGGTCGCCCTACCCTCGGGCACACCGGAGCAAATCATCGAATATACCGGCTTCACCATATCTTATAACGCAGACGCTCACCAGCCGAACTATGCAGCATGGGAGCTGACGGAAGAAAAACTGCGAAACAATACGTCACGCAGAGATGTGAAATTTGATGTCGACCGGAGGGTAAACGGTTCCGCTGAGCTTTCTGATTACAGGCGCTCGGGCTTCGACCGCGGACACATGATGCCGGCGGCTGATGCCAAATGGAACGACCGAGCAATGACCGAGTCGCATTTTCTTACAAATATTTGTCCACAGGACCACAATATGAACGGAGGTGTGTGGGCGACGCTCGAAGGCAACTGCCGGCAATGGGCATCCCGCGACAGCTCGATAATCATTATCTGCGGACCGGTTCTCGCTGACAGCATGACACGAACAATCGGTGACGGGGGTAAAATTCCTGTGCCAGAACGTTTATTCAAAGTCGTACTCGCCCCATACGACAGACCGCCGAGAGGAATAGGATTTCTGATGAACAACGGACCGGTCGACGGCGGGGTGCAGGCTTCGGCAGTGTCGATAGACCAGGTAGAGACGGCTACAGGCTATGACTTCTTCTCCGCCCTACCCGATGAGATTGAAGACGAGGTGGAGGCGCAGTGTGCTTACCACGATTGGCAACGCAAAAGACGATAGACGATGATAGGAAATGAAGATACGATTTGCGCGATTTCTACTCCGCCAGGCGTCGGAGGGATTGCGGTGATAAGAGTCAGCGGACACGATGCTATAGCTGTTTGTGACAAATTGTGGCAGGGTAAAGCTCTCAGCGAAGCCGCAAGCCATACGGCACACTTCGGTGTGGTCGCTGACGCTGAAGGCAACCGGCTCGACGAAGCCGTCGCGACGGTGTTCCGCGCTCCGCGTTCGTTTACCGGCGAAGATGTCGTCGAACTGTCGGTTCATGGCTCCGTCTACATTCAGCGAGAGCTTATCAACGCACTTTGCGAAGCCGGTGCGCGGCTTGCCGAACGCGGCGAATTCACTCAGCGCGCATTCGCGTCGGGGCGTTTTGACCTTGCGCAGGCAGAAGCGGTCGCGGACATAATCGCCGCAGATTCTAAGGCATCTCACCGTCTGGCGATGAGTCAGATGCGCGGAGATTTCTCGTCGGAACTTCAGAAACTCCACGACAAACTGCTTGAACTCGTGTCGCTGCTCGAACTCGAACTCGATTTCTCGGAAGAAGACGTCGAATTTGCTTCACGCGAACGTTTGCTCGAACTCGCCAATCATGTGAGAGATACGGTCAGGCGGCTTGCGCACAGTTTCCGCACGGGCGATGCTATCAAACGCGGCGTAAGCGTGGCTATCGTCGGGGAAACAAACGCCGGAAAATCGACGCTTCTCAACCGTCTGCTGCGAGATGACAAAGCAATAGTCAGCGATGTGCACGGCACGACGCGCGACATCATCGAAGACACGGTCGACCTCGACGGCGTGTGCTTCCGCTTTATCGACACCGCCGGACTTCGAAAAACCGATGATACAATTGAAACCCAAGGTATTGAACGCGCCATTAAGCGACTTGAGTCTGCAAGAATAGTGTTGTGGGTTGTTGATGCCACAAGACCGGACAACATTGCAGCGACCGCAGAAGAAGTGTTCAGCCATATTTCAGACGATCAGGCAGTTGTCATTGTCATAAACAAAACAGATACAACCGACAGCAAAGCGGCTCGTCGCCAGCTTGAGCAACTTGGACATGAGGTCGAAGCCATAATTGACGTGTCGGCTGCCGATGGTAACGGCATTGACAATCTGGAACACCGGCTCGTAGAAATATCGGGAGCGAACGACATAAGCGCATCTGACGTCATCGTCACAAACGCCCGTCACCACCGCTCGCTCGTCGACGCCGAAGCGTCACTAACCCGCGCCATCGACGGCATCAACGCCTCACTTTCCGGCGACTTCATCGCCCAAGACCTCCGCGAAACCCTCCACCACCTCTCCACCATCACCGGCACCATCACCACCTCCGACATCCTCCAAACCATCTTCTCCAAATTCTGCATCGG
>CAMWNF010000063.1 GCA_947175535.1 uncultured Bacteroidales bacterium | reverse complement strand
CCGGCGGTGGAGGATTGGTCGGCGTTGGCGTCGGCGTTGACGAGTTTCTGAGCTCCGCGTTTCTGGCGACCCCATTGGATGTTATAGCCGATTTGAATGTAGGGCATGCGCATGTCGAGGCGCATGTGCTGTTCGTTGGTATTCCACTTGCTGAGTAAGCGTGAGCCTTGATCATATTTTCCAAACGGCATAATCATGCCTGCTCCGAATTGCCAGTCTTTCCAATCGTAATAAAGCGCGATAATCGAGAGGTTTTCGCCCCAGCTGATTTTCTCACCCCAAAGGTCGTGCTGCGAACGGATGTATTGTCCGGTCAGTACAAATCCCCAGTGTATCAATTGGATGGTGGCGTGTCCGCTCCACGCGCTGTTGGTCAGCGAGTAGCCTGTGCCGCGCATTCGCTCGGCACGGAACTGGAGATAGCCGCTGGCGGTGAGCCATGACGGAATTATTTCAATCTGTGGTGAAAGGAAGAAAGAGAGATTTTGCAGACCACGACTGTTTTCATAAGTAGTTATCAAGCGATTGTCCTGCCAATAGAGTAAGGGAGTTATGGCATCGGGACTCGTGAACGCCCTGACACCGAACGAGCCGGCAACGCGAGGAAGATTGAAGTTATAGCGCAGCGTAAGCATGTAGGACGTTGAAGTCTTAAGGTCTGGATTACCAATGTGCCATTGGAAGCCGTCGACCTGCTGAGGCGCGATATTGGTCTGGGCAAGTGTGGGCGCGGATTGCCATGATTGAAAACTGAGGCGCAACTGATGATTTTGATTGATGCTATAGCTTACTGTCGCCTGAGGACGGAGATTCCATGAGTCGCGTCCTTGTCCTGACTCCTTGAAGAGAAATGAGGTGTATTGAGCACCGAGCCCTGCGGTTAAAGATACTTTATTGATACGTTGGAAATACTCGGTAAAGAAATATACTTTGTCCTGGCGCTGGTGGAAAACCTCGCCGGCAAGATTCTCGTAAACCGAACGGTTACGGTTTGCCGAATACGATGCGCCGGCGGTGAGTTTTGACGAATTCCAATTTTTGATATAGTTTGCCTCTACTGCGTAAGCCTGATTGCGGTCCTTGATGGAGGTGTGGACATCGACTGTCGGGTCGGGCAGATAACCATAGACTGCCGGGGTTTCGATATAATCGGAATATGCACGTCCGCTATATAGCGAGGCTTTCAAGTCGACGACGAGTGTCTGACGGTTGGCGAAGTGCTGTTCGAGATAGGCTGAGAGTTCGGGCGTTGTGCCTTTGTCTCCATGGGTGTCGGAGAGAAAGATGTCATCCGAATCGTTGCTGAGCGTCAGCACGCCGTCGTAGTGGAAGCGGTCTGTGAATTTATGGTTAGCTGAAGCTTCGATATATAGTACGGTTGTATCGGGTTTTATATAGCTGTAGGACGCCCATGCATGACCGAATGTGTTATCAAAATTTCCGCCGCGGGAGGTTTCGGTACGGGTGAGGGAGCTGCCGTCGGTGTAGGTGAATGTTTCCGTGTAGTCGCGATGGGTTTTGATTTTGTTTGCGAGCTTGAGGTTTCCGCCCACGTCCCACTGAGAGCGACCTGTGTTGAATTTAGCGTCGGCGAAATAGACACCCCATGCCTGATTGACCGCGGGACGTGCCATGGTCTGAAGCGAGCCTCCGACGGTCGGATTGCTGACGACAATGTTGAGCACATAGTTTGCACCATTATACCGCAAGCCGGGATTGTCAATCCATTCGACCCGTTTGATTGTCTCGGGAAGAAGTGCGCGTACCTGTTCGATTGTCGTCTCTCTGCCGTTGATGCGTACCTGCACGTTTTCGCCCGCTGCGGTAACCGTGCCCAAGATATCGTCGACGGTCAGCGACGGTATCATAAGGTTGGTGAGCAGCTGCATGCCGTTCTTCGAATGTTCGACCGCGCTTTGAGACGGATGATAGACGTCCATATCGGCTTTGCGGATTACCTTCGGAGCCTGAATGATGATTTCTTCCAGTTGTTGTGAGGGAAGCGAGTCTGCCGTTTCTACGGCATATGAACTGAACGCGGAGAGGAGGACGGCAAGCAGTAATGACGTTTTTTTCATTGTTTTTAAGAGTAGATTGTTATGCTGTAGACTATCAGAGGACCGTTAGAAGCGATTTTTGACCCGCTTCATTATTATGACGCAAAATTATGTCTTTTGTGACAAATAATTCTCAACATTTGTTGAAAATTACCCCCCAGTTAAAATTTGTTAAATCTAAAAGACAGCTCCTAAAGTAGGGCTATTTAATTGAAATTCAATAATAGTAAAGATGCTTAATCCCAAAGAAGTGTTTTCCGTATTTCAATGATGACTTCGGGAAATCTATCATAGGCTGATAACCAATTAGGAACATCTTTATTCATCCAACCCAAAACGGTTATAATCTCGGTATGAATATCGATAACGCGAGAGAGGTTCCAGCAGACGGATTCATTATGGAATACTCTGTTTCTTAAAGACCTGAAACGGTTAAGTGGTGCCGATATGTTTTTTCTCTGTCTTACGGCTTTAGGTATGTAGGGGAAAGCTCTGCGTAAATCTTTCCATAATATACGCTCATATTCACTATTGAGAAGCGATACCCAAAATCCAAGAGTTAATTCCGCAACAATTTTATCAGGAGTAATCGTTTCATGTCTGCCAGAAATTTGTTTTGCAGCTTTTGTAATATAACGGTTTAAATCAGAAAGTCCGGGTGTGTTAGGAAATACGGAGTACCAATCATCTCTTCCTGTCATTTGTCGTAATTCACGGGATAGCGCATTCCGTAATGTTACCTCAAAAACAGATATGGATGGATAAATAGCCTCAGATAGTTTAAGGTTACACGCATAATGTGTTATTGCTTTTGTTTCGTTATCAGGATAAAGGGTGAAGTAGCGCTCCATCCTCTTGTCTGAAAAAACTTTATCAAAAAATAATTTGTTATATGGCATATAAATATTAATTTTGCAATGCAGTCCCGGTAATTCCTCTCCCTGATATCAGATGCAGGTGATGAATCCGGGTTTTTTATTTTATCAATTTTATCAGTTGTCCGGATACTTATTTTTTGAAGGCGGTTTTGCGGAGACGGCTGAGATGGGTCGGGGTAATGTTGAGAAATGACGCGATATCTTTCAAAGAGAACAGGGCGAATATGTCGGGATGGGAACTGATAAGGTCGATGTATCGTTGTTGTGGTGTTTTTGTGTAAAGTGCGCAGTATCGGTCGTAGACTGTTGAGAACAGAGCCTCGGTCGCGTGCATGACGATTTTAGACATGTCGGAGTTTTTACGTGCCATTTCTGCAACTGTCGATGTCTCGACGCAGAATATCTCGCATGGAGTCTCGGCTATGATAGAAACCCTTGCCGGAACGCCGTATAGTGAAAATGGAAAATCTGCGACAAACTCACCGGCAAATTCAAAACCGACGACATGTTCTTCGCCGTCATCTGACAACGCAACATATTTCAGCGTGCCGCTCTTTATGTAGCCTAAGTGGCGGGCGATTTCACCTACGCTTACAAACGCATCACCGCGATTAAACGTAAGCAGTTCGCCCTTCTTCAGACACAGTTCGCGCCAGAAGTCAGCATTAATGCCGTCGATATATGTATTGAAATTAGATTGCACCATATTGTAGTTTTGCCTCTTGCAAATATAGGCTTTTTTGTGGTTCTGAAAAAGATATGTCCAAGAAAATGGATTATATCACGGCGTAGCCGTGTGTCAATGTTAGCCTGTGGCAAGCAGAGCGCAGCCACAGTGGGGAATGGGGTTAAAACTCGGCTTTAGCCGGGTGTCATAACGTGGAGCGGAAATGGTTTGAATTAGACGCCCGGCTACGCCGAGCCTTGCATTATAATATGAATAGACCTATGGCAATAACAGCGTCAGCTGTTATTGCCATAGGCTAACATTGATACTCAGCTACGCCGAGTATAGCAATAGGCTTTTACCGGTCAAATATGTGAAATTTTTATACAATTTCGATAAAATGGAATAGCTTTATTATTAGTTGTTTATATTTGTCATTTCCAAACTTGGCGCGATTTCGTTTCCAAACTTGGCACGATTCTGTTTCCAAACTTGGCAGAAATTTAATCGACCTGATGATATTATTGTATCTGGTTCTTCAATATCGTTGCTTGGCTCAGTGCGGGAGTTTGCCGTTTTCCCAGCATAAGTGCTCAGTGTGAACATGGCTGCTACGACAGATAGAAGAGTTTTTCGTCGTTTTTGAGTGTCGTAAATTATCGGATGACCGCGGGGAGTTCTCAGAGAGTATATCCTTATGATCAAGATTTTGCATAGCTAAATAGTTACGATTAAACTGATATGGGTTAATTTATATTAAAAATCATTGAGTGGTTATATTAATAGCCAAAAATAATATATTTTTGAAAAAATCTTAACCCATGAAAGTCATAAATTCATTAAAAAAGTATATTACGATAGAGAATATTGCTATAACAGTAATATGTTTTTTAGGTCTCTTTTCTTCATCAAGATTGATGACGGATGTTAATATATTACCTAAAAGGCTTTTTACTTTTTTAGCATTATCTGTTTGTATAATATTATTGAGCATAAAAGTTGTTATTGGTAGAAAGATTCATCTACAACCAGTTTGTGTCTCTATGGTAATAACAATATTGTGTGCAATGGAAGCCATATTGGCATTGTTCCAATTTGGTGTGTTTAAGATGTTTAATATTCCGAACCCGCCAACAGGTTCTTTTGATAATCCAGCTGGTTTAATGTCTTCTCTCTGTTTATCACTGCCCTTTGCTTTATATTTAATATACAGAGGAGTACATAGAAAGTTATGTATTGTCACGATATTAATAATTGTTTGTGCTATTTTCATCAGTGAATCCCGAACTGGAGTACTTGCATGTTTATTGTGTCTATCTATATGGTTTCTTAGTTATAATAAATTCCCAAAGACTAAAATAATATTTATTAGTATAATTGTTTGTGCTGCCTTAACGGTTATTTTTTATAATATTAATCATGATTCTGCGGATGGAAGGATGCTTATTTGGCGAGCATGTATGCCATTACTGGTTTCAACACCTGTATGCGGTTATGGAGTGGGAGCGTTTGAACGATTATATATGCATGCTCAAGCTGATTATCTATTAGCTTTTGACCCTAATAGTAAATATGCTATGTTAGCGGGACAATCTATGGTGCCATTCAATGAATACATAAATTTTTATCTATCATTTGGTCTAATTGGGTTATTATTGTTTGTTGGGTTTATTGTTCTGTTAATTATTGCATATAGGCGAAATAGGAGTAAAATAAAGTTTTACGCGTTAATGTCATTAGGGATGCTTTCTTTTATATCTTGTTTCTCATATCCCCTTGTTTATTCATATTCATATATTATATTAATTATATCTGTAGTGTTTATTTTTAAAGGTTCTTTCCAATTTTTTTATAAAAAACAATTAAGAATTTCTGTTGCCATATTTTGTATATTAGTAGGAGGATATGCTGTTAATGGATTAGTTGAACGTATCAATTCTGAGTTGGATTGGGGTGAGGCATATAGAAAAGGTGATATCGTTGCATATGGTAAGTTAAAACAGAGATTGGGAAATGTTCCGTATTTTTTATATAATTATGCATTTGAATTATGCAGAATCGGTGACCATGATTTAAGTCTATCAATAGCACAAGAGTGTTCAAAAATATTCTCCCACTATGACCTCGAACTATTAATGGGTGATTTGTATCTAAAAAAGGGTGATTTTATAAATGCGGAAAAACACTACAAGATTGCTGCGCATATGTGTCCGTGTAAATTTGTGCCTCTTCAATCATTGCATGAGGTCTACCTTGCATCTGGTAATGACGAAAAAGCTATGAGCATAGCGAGAATAATTGTTGATAAACCGATGAAAGTCCCAACGCAGAGTGTAAAATTGATACGTTATAAGATGAAAAAATATTTGAATGATACAGGCGATTAAGAGTTTTTCATTTTTAACGGAACATTAATTATAATTGAAGTTTTTATATTTGAGGTCTTATTATTTTTTGTTTAATTTTTTATGAAATATTTATGTATATGTTTAATCTTAACATTTGTTTTATCGGGATGTGCGAATGTAGATGATTATTCATGTTTAGATAAGGTGTTTATTTTAGCAGGCTCTAATCGAGGTCAATTAGAGCAGGTATTGGAACATTATGCTGATGATCCTCTTAAATTGGAGGCGGCAAAGTTTATTCTTATTAATATGCCTGGGCATTATTCATATTCTGATACTGTGTCTGCTAATCGCTTCTATGATAGTTTGGATTCGCTTTTGGTCGTAACAAAAGAACGGACAAATGAAGAGATTCAAAAAGAAATAATAAGACTCTATGATTCTCATAATGTAGATAAAATTTCCCTGATAGAAGATGCACGAGTAATTACAGCTGATTTTTTAATTGATAATATTGATCAAGCATTTGAACAATGGCAAAATTTACCATGGTGTAAGAACCTTGATTTTGATGAATTTTGTGAGTATCTATTGCCATATAAAGTAACAGAAACGCAGGAGCTAAAGCCTTGGAGAAAGCGATTTGCAGCACTTTCTGAAGATTCCATAAGTCGTATGTCTTCTTGTTCATTGTTTCGTATTTCCGCTTTTCAAGCAACTGAAGTCGTTAATAACTGCATTAAACATCATTTCAGTAGGGATCCTATTGATTACGAAATACCAACGTTGTATTATAGACCGATGACACGTTTGAGCGTTCCTTTTGGAACCTGTGAAGAATTATGCCAAACAGGACTTAATGCCTTTAGGGCTGCAGGGATTCCGGTAGCTATAGATTATGTACCCGTATGGGGTTATGGTAATAGAGGTCATACATGGGGAATAGTGAAAGCTCCAAACGGTAAAGACATCCCCTTTGTACCTATTTATATGTCACCATATGTGCAGCATAAAGTGAACGAGACAATTGGGAAAGTATATAGGCGCACCTTTGCGAAAAATCCTGAATTGGTTGAACTTAATGATGGACGAAGATTCGTACCCAAAACGTTTGCTAATGTATTTCAGCGAGACGTGACTTCAAAGTATACCAGTACTAGAAATTTATCGATAGATGTAGATTTAAAAGACGGAGAGTACGTGTATTTGTGTTCGTCTAGCCGCGCACTCTGGAAGCCTGTGGCATTTGCAAAAGTTGAAGGGAAGAAGGCTCTTTTCAAGGATGTTGGCCTAGGATGTATTTATATGGTGGTAAAATATAAACTAACTGGTGAGCAAGTGTATGTCAGTGAACCTGTTATGGTGGGTCGGGATGGTTCGATAAAAATAATGGTCCCTAATCTAAATGATAAAATTTGTGTCAATCTATATAGAAAGGCTCCTTTACTTGAATATGCGTGGAATATGGCAGTAAAAATGGAGAACGGATTGTTTGAAGCCTCAAATGATGCAAATTTTTATTCTTCAGTTGTCGTGGGAGAAGTAGATACGCCTGCAGACCGAGCAGGTAAAATTTATGTAGCGGATAGTATCGGTGCATACCGTTATTGGCGGTATGCTCAACGAGGCGATTCTGCACAATGTTATTTGGGGGAAATAATGTTTTATCATGAGTCTGAAAATATTAATAAATATGGAAGACCAATCGGTAATTATGATAAATTACTAAGTGGAACTCTTTTTGATGGTAAAAGAGCATTTGACGGAGATGTATTATCAGCGGTTTCATTTGTAAAATCAAATATTGCATGGGTAGGATTAGATTTTGGAAAACCGCAAAAAATCGATACGATATACTATTACCCTCGTAGTGATGGGAATATGATAGAACCCAATGATGAGTATGAATTACTTTATTGGTACAAAGGTCAATGGAATTCTCTTGGTCGTAAGGTAGCTGCTTCAATTTCTGTGTGTTATAATAACTTGCCAAAAGGTGCTTTGTATCTATTGTTAAATAATACGAAGGGTAATAGTGTAAGAATTTTTATTATAAATGAGGATGAGCAACAGGAATGGTGGTAGGTATTCGGTTTGTCTGGTCATATTATAAAATAGTTTTTATAAATTAGATACTACCTCAATCTAATAGATATTAATGTAATTGTAAGTTGTTATAATGTTAAATTATTTTTTATTTAAATTTAGTTTTATGAATAAATGTATATTGTTCTGTGGAGTTATTATACTCATTTGTTTTGCAAGTTGTTCTAGTGATGATCAACTTTACCAACCTATGGAAGATTTCCCCTTTATAAGTCTTCCTGATGAAACTGATTTTTCAAATCTATCCAGCGAAGAAATGTTAATTGCGTTTGAAGCAGAACCCCGTCTGAGAGTATTTATTAATGAGGATGGTCTTTTCGAGACTAAGGTTAAATCAGGGAAAGAAATTAATATATCAGAAAATATTTATAAATTTTTCATTAATATTTATGAAGCCAGTAATGAAGAGTTGATTGCAAATGCCGGAAAAGAAAGAGTTCCACTCCTTAGTCGAGGTGAATTTGATGGTTATACTGGTATATTTGATTGCTTAGCTCATGCGGTTAGTAATGCGCAAGATACTTATGATTATGATTTCATAAGCGATATGCTATATTATAATTATGGTTCTTCTGGCGTTCCTATTAATCGTGCTTATGCTGCTATGAGTTTGTTTGGCAATCCTACACAGATAACTTATTCGCCCGAAAGTGGAGTATATACTAATAATTACATCTTCATTATATCCAATAGCAACGGTTCTTTCCATGCGGTTAATGGCGGAATGTTTAGTGGCGATATAGTATATTGTTATGATGGTCAGGCTAATCAAATGAAGTCTTATAGTACAAGTAGTATATATGCTATCTATATGTATCCCTATTAATGCCATGAAAAGAATATCTTTAGCACTGATACTCCTTTTATCACTTTATGGGAGTGCATTTGCGTTTTTTATCACTCATTCCTTGATGTTTTGTGATGAAGAAAATGTAGATAAGCGATGTGAACAATATATCGAAGAACTTAAGTCATGCGATATTCACATGACGAAACCTGCGGATTTTAATCCAATCGAATTTAAAGGTTCACAGTTTATCTTCCGGAATATAGCAGCTGGCGAAAATGTGTCAGGTTGTTCTATGGAAGATATTGCAGCTGTCGTTCTAGGGAGCGATGATAAAAATGCAGCATTGATATATCCTACCATTCCGTTAACTATTCCCGTAAATCTGTGTGGGTCTACAGTGGAAGAAGAACTTCGGGCAAATTATGACAATGATACGTTAGATATCCGTCCGATAATTAAGATGATTGGAGGCAAAAATCTGAGAGAATATGCCAACGCAGATACAGCGGTTGTTTACAATTTAGATTTTAAGCGACCTTTTTTGAATGATTATACTCATTGCATTGGAATATATCTTAGAAAATATGCCCATCACTCCTTGTTGTTGAAGGTTGTCATGACAGACGAAGGTTGGGAAAATCGCGAAAGTTATATAAAATCCTTGTTGGATAATTTGCGCTATGGCGATGAATTGATGCCCTCGTATGTGAAGTGGGAGGAGCGTCCCATAAATAAGAGAAGAACTGATTTTAATTATCCTTCAAAACCAGTGCCTCCTGCTTTCCTCCCTGCAACGGAATAGATAATCCACCAGTTATACAACAGTAGTGGTCATGCTATGGGTGACTGCGTGACTTTGGCGTGCAAGCTCCCGTATGGGAGTTTGCACGTTCCGAAAAAAATCGCTAAGTTTGCGTATATATAAAATTCGGTTATATGGAGCATCCTGAAAACGAGCAGCAATATATCGGACTGACGGTCAATAGCGGTGTGGCGCAGCCGCCGTCGGTCAACCCATATCTTCACAAGCGCCCCAAACGCAAGCCTCTGCCAACGGCGGGTGAACTCGTCGAGGGCATTCTTAAAGGTGACGTTACGGTGTTGAGCCGCGCCGTAACCCTTGTAGAAAGTCTCAGTGCCGACCATCAGGCGATAGCTCAAGAGGTCATTGAGAAGTGTCTCCCTCACTCGGGCCGTTCGCGCCGTATCGGCATTACGGGTGTTCCGGGTGCCGGAAAGAGCACATCAATCGATGTTTTCGGTCTTCACGTGTTGCGCAACGGCGGAAAGCTCGCAGTGCTCGCCATCGACCCGTCGAGCGAACGCACCAAAGGCTCTATCCTCGGCGACAAGACCAGAATGGAGAAACTCGCCGTCCATCCCTCGGCATTCATTCGCCCCAGTCCGTCAGCAGGATCGCTTGGCGGCGTGGCACGTAAGACGCGAGAGACAATCGTGCTTTGCGAAGCCGCCGGCTACGATAATATCTTTGTCGAGACCGTAGGTGTCGGTCAGAGCGAGACTGCTGTTCACTCCATGGTCGACTTCTTCCTATTAATACAGCTTGCCGGCACGGGCGACGAACTGCAGGGCATAAAGCGCGGCATCATGGAGATGGCTGACGGCATTGTAATCAACAAGGCTGACGGCGATAACATCGACCGGGCGCGTCTGGCGCAAGCTCAGTTCCGCAGCGCGCTTCATCTTTTCCCACCGACAGCCTCAGGCTGGTCGCCCGAGGTGCTGACCTATTCAGGCTATTTCGAGCTCGGCATTCCTGAAGTGTGGGATATGATTGACCGTTATTTCGATTTCGTGACGGCAAACGGTTATTTCGAACGCCGCCGCAGCGAGCAGTCGCGCTACTGGATGTATGAGACCATCAATGAGCAGTTGCGGGCTCGCTTCTACAATAATGAAGCTGTCGCCGCACGGCTTATAGCGGAGGAAGCTGATGTGCTTGCCAACCGGCGCAGCTCGTTTGTCGCTGCAAAAGAAGTTCTTGATTTTTATTTCAGTAAAGAAAAATGATAAAGAAATTATTTTTATTCCTGTTTATGAGCGTTGTGGCTGCCGGTATCGCACAGGCAGGCGGTCATGACATCGAATTTGCCGAACTTACTTACGATTTTGGAACAGTCAAGTCGGATAACGGTCCGGTAACTCATGATTTTGTGTTCACAAACACTGCTGATGTTCCGGTTACGGTAATGTCTGCGTCGGTAAGCTGCGGCTGTACGCGCCCGAAGTATTCGAGCGAGCCGGTCAAGCCCGGAAAAACAGGTAAGATAACAGTGTCGTTTCTTCCTAAAGGGCAAAAAGGCTATATCAGCAAGAATGTGAAGGTGCGCTATAAGGCTGCCGGAAAGAAAACGCGTAGTATTACGATTAAAATCACCGGCAACGTTGTGCCTGAATGATATAAGTTTATATAAACCAAACGTGGAGATGCCTCACGGCGTCTCCACGTTAGATAATAAACCAATCATTATCACATTTCTTGCAATGGAAAAAGTAATTTTGCTATGTACTAATAAAACGCACGGGCGTCAGTTTGGTTCGATGCAAAGTGAAAAAATTTTCAAAATTTGCGGAAAAAATCCTGCAAAATGGGTTAAGGCGGTGAGCAGCAGAGCTATCTGAAAAGTTGCGAAAGTTATATTTAACATTAGTGTGCTAATAAACTGCTCATGATTTGCGTTAACTTTGCAGAGTAAACAAAAGGATAATAAAAACAAAAATATATACAATATGGAAAAATCAACAAAAGCAAAGAAAACGACCAAGAAGGCGGATGCGTCAGACCCGGGTTCGGCAAAAGCTGAAGCATTGGCGCAGGCACTCGGTCGTATTGAGAAGGCATATGGTCGCGGAGCTATCATGAAACTCGGCGACGAGGTGGTGGAGAATGTCGACGTAATTCCTTCAGGTTCTATCGGCGTCAACTACGCTCTCGGCGTGGGCGGTTATCCGCGCGGACGTATTATCGAGATTTTTGGTCCGGAGTCGTCAGGTAAGACTACCCTTGCGATTCATGCTATAGCCGAAGCGCAGAAGCTCGGCGGTGTCGCCGCCATGATTGACGCCGAGCATGCTTTCGACCGTTTCTATGCAGCGAAGCTCGGTGTCGACATCAACAACCTGCTTATCGCGCAGCCTGACAATGGCGAACAGGCTCTTGAAATAGCCGAGCAGCTTATCCGCTCGTCGGCTGTAGACATAATTGTCATCGACTCGGTGGCTGCACTGACTCCCAAAAGCGAAATCGAAGGCGAAATGGGCGACCGCAACATGGGCCTGCAGGCTCGTCTGATGTCTCAGGCAATGCGCAAACTGACCGGTACAATAGCCCGTACAAACACAACCTGTATATTCATCAACCAGCTTCGTGAGAAAATCGGTCAGATGTTCGGTCCGACCGAAACTACAACCGGCGGCAATGCGCTGAAATTCTATGCTTCGGTCCGTATCGATATCCGTTCACGGGGCAATCTGAAAGACGGCGAAGATGTTCTCGGTCGTCGCGCTTATGTGAAGGTTGTCAAGAACAAAGTCGCACCTCCTTTCAAGCGCGCCGAATTTGATATCATGTTCGGCGAAGGTGTGTCGAAGTCAGGCGAAATCCTTGACCTCGGAGTTGAATATGGCGTGATTGACAAGAGTGGTTCGTGGTTCAGCTATAACGGCTCGAAAATCGCTCAAGGTCGCGATGCGGCTAAAATGGTGATTGCCGATAATCCGGAGCTTGCGGAAGAACTTGAAGCCAAGATTATGGAAGCTATGCGCGAAGCTGACCAGGCCCCTAAAGGTAAAGCCGCCAAGACAGTAAAAGCTCCTGTCAAGAAAGAGGCTGCCGCGGAAGCATCAGCCGAGAAAGACGACGAACTATTCGATGATACACTCGGCGACGACTTTTCAATCGAAGAGGATTTATAATCTTCCGAGTCAATAACAATAAAAAATCACGGTCTTGCTTAATCGCGACGACCGTGATTTTTTTCGGGTACTATTTTATTACTGCGGGAAGATGATGCAGACGGGTTTGGGGCAGGTAATGTCGTGGTCGGTTTTGGAGAGACTCCCGTCTTTGGCATTGCGGCTGAAAACTTCAATGACATTTTCGTCGCGACAGGCAACCAATACCCATTTACCGTCGGGCGTTATAGCGAAGTTGCGCGGATGTTTGCCGGTCGAGGTAAAACCAGCCGATGACAGCGAACCGTCGTTTTCATTTACGGCAAATGTCATTATTCCGTCGCCTTTGAGACGGTTTGAAACGTAGAGGAAGCGACCGTCGGGTGAAAGATGAATGTCTGCGCTACCGCCGGCATTGTAATAGTCGGCGAGAATATCTCCTATAGGGACAAGTGTTTTATCTTCCTGATTGTATCGGAGATGGGTGACAGTACCTGAAAGTTCGTTGATGATATAAGCGTTTTCTCCACGACCATCATAGATAAGATGCCGTGGACCTGCACCGGGTGATAGCGTTACATCATACATGTCTTCCATAATGGGATATCCGTCTGCACCGAGCGGGAATATATGAAGGCAGTCTGTGCCGAGATCATCGACTACCATTGCGCTGTTGTCCGGGGTGAAAGATATGAAGTGGGGGTGTGGCGACTGTTGACGGTGGGCAATCGGTCCGTTTCCGTCGAATTTCATTATGGTCACTTCCCCGAACGTCCGGTCTGAAGCGTCAAAGGGGATAATGGAAATACTGCCGCCCGAATAGTTGGCGGTGACAATGTATTTTCCGTTGGGTGCAACGATGACATGGCAAGGGTCGGCTCCTCCGGTCAATTGGGTGGCGACCGGAGCGAAATCATGGGAGTCGCTGTCTTTCTTC